>JAYEMC010000047.1:0-5702 GCA_034717935.1 Pseudomonadota bacterium
GGCATGTGCCGTGCAACTGGGCATAGAGCCGGTGAAAGAGTTTTTGATCTCGAATGCCTCACTGATCGATGATTTGGTCGCCTCCGGCTACGGGGATGGCGAAACCTTAAAACGTCGAGCCCAGGCGATGCGGGAGTGGCTGGCGAAACCCCAACTTTTACGGGCTGACGATGATGCAACTTATGCGACCGTGCTTGATATTGATATGAGCCGGATAAATGAGCCGATTCTGGCTTGTCCGAATGATCCCGATGATGTTGCTACTTTAAGTGATATTTTAGCAGATGAGCAGCGTCGACAAAAGATCGATGATGTTTTTGTCGGCAGTTGTATGACCAATATCGGCCATTTTCGCGCCTTAGGTGAGATCTTGCGGGATGAGGGTCAGGTTCCGGTGCGTCTCTGGCTGGTGCCGCCGACGCGAATGGATGCCGAACAGCTTAAAAATGAGGGCTACTATTCACTCTTTGGTAAGGCCGGAGCCCGGATCGAGATTCCCGGATGCAGCCTCTGTATGGGAAATCAGGCCCGGGTGGCCGATGGTGCGGTGGTTTTTTCGACTTCAACCCGCAATTTTGATAACCGTCTCGGAAATGGGGCAAAAGTTTATTTAGGATCAGCTGAATTGGCCGCGGTTACCGCCCTTTGCGGACGGCTGCCGACGGTTGAAGAGTATCGTCGGATAACCGGTCGCAAGCTCCCGATCGAGAAGCATTCAACGGTTTACAAGTATCTTGATTTCTCCCGCTTGTCTGCATAATTCTTGACAATAGGGCTCTGAAAATGCTAACCTTGCGGTTTCGCCGGTAATCGGTGGATCGGTGTGTTCGTAATGAAGTCTTTTTTATATGAAGATATGGAGGTGCACCGATGGGCGATCGTTTTAAAAAAGTTATGCTGGCAATCGATTTTTCCGCTTCAACTGATGATGTGATTGCGGTCGGGGTGGACTTTGCCCGCAACAATGCTGCCTTGGTGACACTGCTTTATGTTATTGAGGATGGTTTTGCCTTCTCCGGTCTTGACGGAATCAGTCTGCCGGTTGATGAATTTCCCAGTATCCATAACTATATCGCTGTCCGTAGGGAGACCATTCAGGAAAAACTGGCCGGCTTGGTCTCCTCCTTGAAAAAAACCGGCCTTGAAGTTGACGGTCGAGTGATTGAAGGCCATCCGGCAGCGATGATTGTTGATGAAGCGGAACAGGGTGACTATGATGCCATTTTTATGGGATCGCATGGTTGGTCTGGTATCAAAAAGTTTCTTATGGGCAGTGTCGCCGATAATGTCGTAAAAAATTCGAGCTGTTCGGTAATGGTTGTGCGACCGGTAGTTGAATCACCTTAAAGCCACTACAAATGGTGCGAACATTGGCTTCGCCCGGCTTCGAAGGGTACACAGCTCAGATCGGCATAAAGGCTTTGGCAGCCGCCGCCTGGAGCAATGTCCCCGTATCGAGATAGTTTGAAGAGTATATTACGCTGAATAGTTACCTTTTCTTTTGACCTTTAAAAATTATTTATGGAATAAACGATTATGATTGAACGCTACTCACGTCCGGAGATGAGTCGGATCTGGAGTGAAGAGAATAAATTTAACAGTTGGCTTAAAGTTGAGCTGGCGGTTTGCGAAGTATTTGCCGATCGTGGTGAAATCCCGCTTGACGAGTGGTCTGAGATCAAGGAAAAAGCGGGTTTTGATGTTGGCCGGATTAACGAGATTGAAGCTGAAGTCCGCCATGACGTGATCGCCTTTTTGACCTCGGTCGCCGAGCATGTGGGGCCCGCATCCCGTTTTATTCATCTAGGTATGACCTCTTCGGATGTTCTGGATACGGCTCTGGCTCTACAACTTAAAGAGGCGGGCCAGATGTTGATGCAGGGGCTGGATCGGGTGCTTGAGGTCCTGAAAATCCGGGCTTTTGAATTGCGCGATTGTCCGATGATCGGTCGTTCCCACGGGATTCATGCCGAACCGGTAACTGTGGGACTCAAGTTTGCCATCTGGTATGATGAGATGGGGCGTCAGAAAAAGCGTCTTGCGGCGGCGATCGAAGATATTTCGGTCGGTCAGATTTCCGGTGCGGTCGGAACTTTTGCCAATATTGAGCCTGAGATTGAGGAGGCCGTCTGTCAGCGTCTCGGTCTGCAGCCGGCTCCGGCTTCAAGCCAGATTGTGCAGCGTGACCGCCACGCCTTCTTTTTTACGACTTTGGCTCTGGTTGCCGCTTCAATCGAGAAATTTGCCACTGAAATCAGGCATCTGCAGAGAACAGAAGTGGGCGAGGCGGAAGAGTTTTTTCATGCCGGGCAAAAGGGCTCTTCGGCGATGCCGCACAAACGTAATCCGATTCTCTCGGAAAACCTCTGCGGTCTTGCCCGCCTGGTTCGTTCTTATTCCCTGGCGGCGATGGAGAATGTGGCCCTGTGGCATGAGCGCGATATCAGCCACTCCTCGGTCGAGCGGGTCATGTCCCCGGATGCCACAATTTTGCTTGATTTTATGTTGCATCGTTTTGCCGGAATGATGGAAAAACTGGTTGTCTATCCTGAACGGATGCTGAAAAATATCGAATTGACCGGTGGTACTATCTATTCGCAGGGTGTCTTGCTGGCCTTGGCCCGGGCCGGGGTTTCACGTGAGGATGCCTATCGTTGGGTGCAGCGTAATGCGATGCAGTCATTTGATGATGGTGGATCGTTCAAGGAGTACCTGCTTAAAGATGAAGATGTGGCAAAATATTTATCAGCCCAAGAGATCGAAGAAAAATTCAGCCTCGAACACCATATGCGTCAGGTGCCGGTGATCTTTGCTCGGGTTTTTGGCGAAAAATAGTTTAAGACTGAAGGCTGACAATTTCTCGGCTGGGGTCATTTCTTGACTATGGCGTGTCGAGATAATCGGATAAATCAAAAATCTACCAACAGCTATTGTCAAGATGTGACCCCGTTTATAAGGGCGAAGCAAAGCCCTTGTTTTGCTCGAACATCTTTACTGAAAAAAGGATAATCAAATTATGGAACGTCGTGAAAAATTGTATGAAGGTAAGGCTAAAATCATCTATGCGACTGATGATCCGGATAAAAATATACTCTATTTTAAGGATGATGCAACCGCTTTTAATGGTGCCAAAAAGGGCTCCATCCTCGATAAAGGGGTGATCAATAACAAGGTTTCAGCCAGATTGTTTCAGATGCTGGCCGAAAAAGGTATTGAGAGCCATTTTGTTGAGATGCTTTCCGAGCGTGAGATGCTGGCCAAGAAGGTCGATATCGTGCTGGTCGAGGTCGTGGTTCGCAACTATATCGCCGGGAGCCTGGCCAAACGGATGGGGCGCAGTGAAGGCGAAAAACTACCCGAGACTATCGTTGAGTATTACTATAAGGACGACGCACTTAATGATCCGATGATCAATCGTGATCATGTCCTGGTTTTCAATATCGCTACAGCTGAACAGATTGATGCGGCCCGGGCTACGGCTCTCAAGGTTAATCAAGTGTTGAGTGAGTACCTGCTCGAACGCGATATTCTGCTCGTCGATTTTAAGCTTGAATTTGGGGATTATCACGGCCAGATGTTGTTGGCCGATGAAATTTGTCCCGATACCTGTCGCCTCTGGGATCGTCACACCCTGGAAAAACTGGATAAGGATCGTTTCCGGCGCGAGCTCGGCAATGTTGAGGAGGCTTACCTGGAGGTTTGTCGCCGGGTTTGTGGTGATCTGTAGAGAATGACTTCTCATAAACTGACAGTTTCACTCGAATCGAGGAGTTACTCGATTCACATTGGTTCCGGCCTGACCAAAGCCGGAGGTAAGAGTGCGTTGTTGCCCAAGCTACGCGGTAAACAAGGGGTTGTGGTAACCAATACGACGATTGCCCCTCTCTATTTGGAGCGGGTGCAGGAGTGGCTTCAAGCGGCCGGCTACGAGAGTTCGGCAATTATCATACCTGATGGTGAAGAGTATAAAAGTCATGAGGTCTTACAGCGTCTCTATCGGGAGATTTTCGAATCCGGTCTCCAACGAAATGGTTTTGTCTGTGCTTTGGGGGGCGGGGTGGTTGGTGACCTTGCCGGTTTTGCAGCCGCGACCTATATGCGGGGCATCGATCTGATTCAGTTGCCGACCACCATTTTGGCCCAGGTAGACAGTGCTATCGGCGGTAAGAATGGTGTCAATCTGGAGTTCGGGAAAAATCTTGTCGGGACAACCTATCAGCCGCGAGTCGTGATCTCTGATGTTGATTTTATCGCCACTTTACCCGAGCGTGAGTCTTTTTGCGGGTTTGGTGAGGTGGTAAAGTATGCTCTTCTGGCCGGTGATGATTTTATCTCTTTTCTGGAGATGAATCATCCTGAGATTATGAAGCAAGATCCTCGGAGCCTGGCGAGCATGACCCTTTCATGCAGTCGCATCAAGGCTGATTATGTAGTTCGAGATGAATATGATCTTTTAGGGGTTAGGGCCGTTCTTAACCTTGGTCATACAGTTGGTCATGCTCTGGAGAAAACGTATGCCTATCAGCAACTCGCTCATGGTGAGGCTGTGGCTGTCGGGCTGGTCTGTGCTCTGTCGCTTTCCGTAACCATGAATTTGCTGGCTGAGTCGGGTTTTCAGAGAGCTTTACAGCTACTCCAACTTTATGGTTTGCCGATGCTGGTTCCGGCCGATGCGGATGTTGATGAACTTATTGATCTGATGCGTCGTGACAAGAAGGCCGGCCGCAATTTGTCAATGATTTTGTTGCGCGGTCTTGGTGACCCGTACCTTGAAGAGAACATTGATGCCGGGCTCTTGCGAGAGACCTTGGAGAGATGTAAACAACCTTTAAATTAGAATACTATGGAATCATCTACTTCACAGATATCATTGCTGATCGCTTTCACGGCCGGGATTTTTTCTTTCATTTCGCCTTGTGTTCTGCCCCTTATCCCCTCCTACATGACCTATATTACCGGTATCTCCTTTGATGACCTGGTTGATAATCAGAGTCGGTCGGTGCGCCGACGTACCCTTTTTCACTCCCTCTTTTTTATTCTTGGTTTTACTATGGTTTTCGTGGCCCTCGGAGCTTCGGCAACCTATGTCGGTAATTTTTTTCAAGAAAATCAAGCCTTGATTCGGCGGGTTGGCGGTGTGATTGTTATTCTTCTCGGTATTCACATTACCGGGCTGGTGAAACTCAATCTGCTTGAACGGGAAAAACGTTTCGAGTTCAAGAATAAACCTTTGGGGTATTTAGGCTCGGTATTTGTAGGTATTGCTTTTGCGGCGGGTTGGACCCCCTGTATCGGGCCGATCCTGGCCAGTATCCTGCTTTATGCCAGCACCTCTGATAATGTCGGGGGCGGGATTATTCTGTTGGTTGCTTACTCTATGGGGTTAGGCTTACCTTTTCTGATTTCGGCTCTGGCTTTTAACACCTTTTTGACTTACTTTTCCCGTTTTAATCGTTACCTGCGAATCGTTAGTATTGTTAGTGGTATCTTCCTGATAATTATCGGTTTTCTACTGATTTTTGATTGTCTCTCTATTTTCGCTCAGTATCTTAACATGTGGCTACCCCAAACGGGTTAATGGCGTCGTAAAATATTCACCTGCTTCGTTGCTCTGCAACCTTCGTCACTGCGGCGTACTGCATGTACGCCTCATTCCTTAGGTTTTGAGCGCCTCGCATCTGAACATTTTACTTTGCCATTCA
>JAYEMC010000048.1:0-5698 GCA_034717935.1 Pseudomonadota bacterium
CAAAGAAGCTTTTTCGGATGCCGTCAGGATTTCATGGATTTTATCTTTTTCATCGGTTATGGTCAGGGCCAGGGAGATGTTGCCCAGGATCGCTCCCAGAATATTGTTGAAATCATGAGCTATGCCACCGGCCAGGACGCCGACCGATTCCAGCTTTCTGGCTTTTAGTAACTCCTGTTCCGCCTGTACACGCTCGCTGATGTCTCTGAGGGTGACCAACATTCCCGCCGGTTCTCCTTTATGGTCGCTGTAACGAGAAGCGCTGAGGCTGATGTTTAGCTGTTGACCACTTTTGGTTAAACGTTTTGTTCTAAAGGCGTGGCAGGGGACGCCGTCATGGATTAGAGTCATGATGTGTTTCATCGACTCTTCACGTTCGGATTCCGGGAGAAAAGGGATGCGCTGGTCTTTTAGTTCGTCCAGATCCCAGCCGAACATCTCCGAAAAAGCCGGATTGACATATTGAACCAGTCCGGTCATCTCATAAACAACAATTGCATCACTGGACGAGTGCAGGATGGAGTGGTAGAGTTCCTTTTGCAGTTCTGATTCTTCATATAGTCGGCGAAATTTTATCTCATTTTCTCGGAGCTCACGGGTTCGTTCCTCAACCTTGTTTTCAAGTTCTGATTGATGCTCTTTTAGCTTTTGTTCAATCTCTTTGATGTGGGTTATATCAACGATTGAAACCACAACTCCGGTCACTGTTCCCGCTTCGTTTTTTAGTGGTGATGCGGTGTGGTCTATGGCGATTGTTTTCCCGTCAGCGGTTATTCTTAGATGTTGAGAACGGCCACTTTTCTCTCCGTTTAAAACTTTTAGGGCCGGACAGTCCGGGCAGACGTTGTTGCGGTCCGCCGCAGCGTGGTAGCAGAAATCGCCAACTACTCCTTCTCCATAAATTTCACGGGCCTTGCGGTTGTAGTTGAGGATGCGGTAGTTGAGGTCAAGCTCCCAGATGGCGATATCAAGGCTGTCAATAATGCCTGCGAGCGGGGTACTTATTTCAGTGTTGTTGGTCAAAGGGGTCTCCAGAAAGCCAGTTGTAAAAAATCACTATATTTGACACAAAGCATAATTGAGCGCAACAGTCAATAGCTATTTTTGAGGACTAAGCATGCGAGATTTAAGGTTACTGCTTTCATGCAGGCATTTTTTATGCTATAGCATGTTGATGACTACTTTTCACGAAAGCGATTTTTTGGTTTTAGGCAGTGGCATTGCCGGACTCTTTTTTGCTCTGCAGATGGCTGATTCCGGGGTTGTCCATATTATTACCAAAAAGAAGGAGACCGATACCAATACCAATCTGGCCCAAGGCGGAATTGCGGCCGTGCTCGATGCGGCGGACTCTTTTGCCGGTCACGTTGAAGACACGATGCGGGCCGGGGTCGAGCTCTGTCATCGTGAAGTGGTTGACCTGGTGATCAGAAAGGGGCCGGACTGTCTTAAAGAACTGATCTCTATGGGGGTTTCTTTTAGTCGAAATCCCGATTCTGCGACCGGTTATGACCTGGCTCGTGAAGGGGGTCACTCTTGCCGCCGGATTCTCCATGCGGCGGATTGGACCGGTCGTGAAATTGAAGAGGTGTTGGTGGCTCGCTGTCGGGAGCATGAAAATATTGTTCTCTGGGAAGATATGGCCGCCATCGATCTGCTGACGGCGCACAAATGGCTCGGAGCCGGTCGTAAAGATGATTATTGTTGGGGAACCTATGCGCTTGAGCGGGGCAGCGGCCGGGTTCATGCTTTTATCGCCGGATCGACTCTGTTGGCTAGTGGCGGGGCCGGCAAGGTCTACCTCTATACGACTAATCCCGATATTGCGACCGGGGACGGGGTGGCGATGGCCCAGCGGGCCGGGGCCAAAATCGCCAATATGGAGTTTTTCCAGTTTCACCCCACCTGTCTCTATCACCCTTCAGTGAAAAATTTTCTTATTTCCGAAGCTGTGCGTGGTGAAGGGGCGATTTTGAAATTGAAGAACGGTTTCCCTTTCATGGCCTTCTATGATGAACGTAAAGAGCTGGCTCCACGGGATATCGTGGCCCGGGCGATCGATTTTGAGATGAAAGCGGGCGGTGACGATTGTGTCTTCCTGGATATCAGTTTTAAACCGGCGGCTTTCATTAGGGAACGTTTTCCCTTGATCTATTCCACCTGTCTTAAACTCGGGATCGATATAACCAAAGAGCCGATTCCGGTGGTTCCGGCAGCTCACTATCTTTGTGGCGGGGTGCAGGTTGATCGGCGGGGGCGTACCTCATTGCCGGGTCTTTATGCCTCTGGTGAGGTTGCCTGCACCGGTCTGCATGGGGCCAATCGTCTGGCTAGTAACTCACTCTTGGAGGCGGTGGTCTATAGTTCTCTGGTGGCGGCTGATATTAAAAAAGAGCTTTCCCGAAAATCGTTGAGCTTGCCTAAATTTCCGGAATGGCGTTATACTCATAAAAACGATCCCGACGAGAAGGTGGTGATCACTCAGAACTGGGACGAGATTCGCCGCTTCATGTGGAACTATGTTGGAATCGTGCGCTCTCATAAACGTCTCTTAAGAGCTAAACGGCGTATCGATTCCCTGGTTCATGAACTGCATGAGTTCTATTGGGATCAGGCCCTTTCGGTGGATCTTCTGGAGCTGCGTAATATCGCCGTAGTTGCTGATTTGATTATCAGCTCGGCCCTCTATCGTAAGGAGAGTCGAGGGTTGCATTACAATATAGACTATCCCGAACATGATAATGACCATTGGCTGGTCGATACGGTCCTTGAAGACGGGCAATGTTACAGCCAGAAGATTTAATAAACTATGAATAACGTAAGAACAGATCATTGCTTTCCGGCCGATATCGATTTTGCTGATCGGACTTTTCCTTTTTCTTATGGATCTTGGCCTGTTCGTTTGGAGCACTCGATTGCGACAGCCGGCCTCTTGCAGCCACCACTGTTGGTGGCTGGAGAGAATGGTTTTAGGATTGTTTGCGGTCGTCGGCGCCTTGAGGTGGTTAGGAACTTAGCTGATAAATTCGGTCAAGAAGAAATTTCTGTTAATGTTGCCGAAAAGAGCAGTTTGCAGGAACTTTTTCGGCGGGCGCTCTGGGAGAATTTAGCAATTCGTGAGTTTAATCTGGTTGAAACGGCGGATATCTATAGTGCGGCCTTAAAGATCTTTGCTGGAGATGAGGTTGAAAATGAGGTCATGCCGGCTCTGAAATTACCCTTGCGGCCGCGTTTTCGGGAGCGTTGTCAGGCGATTGTCGGTTTCTCTCAAGAGTTGCGCGATCTGCTGGCGGCGGGCAGTGTCGATGCGGAGACGGTTGACCTGATCAAGGAGTGGTCATCCGCCGAGAGGAGCGCTCTGGTCGACTTGGTTGCCGAGTCTAATTTGCGGCGTAATAAATTGCGTGAGGTGGTAGGTCGTCTTGATGATCTGGCGCGACGTGACCAGATTTCACCGCTTGAACTCCTGCCCGCAGTTCGGCAGGCCGTTTTGGCTGAGGCCGGCAATATCGATGTCGAATTGTTGCGCCGTCATCTCAAAGCTCGGCTCTATCCCCAGTTGACCGCGGCCCATCTTGAATTTGTGGCGCGTCAGGAGAAATTTCCCTGGCTTAAGCCTTTCCGTCTCGATCCGCCGCCCGATTTTGAGGGGGGTGAATATCGTTTGAGCTTTACTTTTACAGGCTCTAAAGAGTGGGAAAAAATCTGTGCTCAGCTTAATGCAGTAGCTCTGGAAGATATAGATGAACTCTGCCGCCGAAGTTAGTCACCCTGCTAAATATTTGCGTTCTCTTTTTCGGCCAACGACAGTGCTGGTTGAAGATGAGGCTTCCGATTGCCCTTTGGTCGAGTCGATTATTGACCGTTTGCCCAACCCTGAAGTCGTTGTCGTTAAACGTCCGACCGGTGCCGACGTGGATCGTTTGAGTCAAGATTTCAGTCCTCTGACAACGCTGTTCTTGGCTCGGCACCGCGGTCGTTTCTTAAAAGCCTGTCCGGGAACCGCTGAGACCTATCGTTGTTGTCTCTATCAGATCCTGCATCTTGGTTTGGGTTGTAACATCGGTTGTAGTTATTGTGTTCTTCAAGGTTATCTCAATAATCCTTTTATTACCCAGTTTGTTAATCTTGATGATGCTTTTGCCGAACTTGATCGTGAACTGAAACGTCCGGGAACTTTTTACCGTATCGGTACGGGGGAGTTTACCGATAGTCTTTTCATGGATCCCCTGACCGGGCTGGCACCACGGCTGCTCGATTATTTTGGGCGTTGTCCAAATGCAGTGCTCGAATTGAAAACCAAGAGTGTGGCGATTGCCGGACTCCTTGATTATCCCGGTGAGATCGGCGAAACGATTGTCTCCTGGAGTCTTAATGCACCTCAGGTATGCGCTAAAGAGGAGGGGCATGCAGCGACGATTGAAGAGCGCTTGACGGCTGCTGCTTTGTGTCGTCAGCGGGGTTATCGGATCGGACTCCATTTTGATCCGCTGCTCGATTTTTCCGGTTGGGAGGATGAGTACCGGCAGACTGTAGCTTCTATCTTCGCTCATCTTCAAGGGGATGATATCATCTGGATCTCGATTGGGGCTTTTCGTTTTATGCCCCAGGTTAAAGATGTGCTCAAAGAGAACCATCCGCAGACCAATATTACCGCCGGTGAGTTTATTCGTGGTTTGGATGGCAAGCAGCGTTATTTCAGTGATATTCGGCGCCAACTCTACCGTTTTCTGGTGACTGAAATCAGACGTTATGCTCCGAACGTTTTTATCTATTTCTGTATGGAAGATAAATACCTCTGGCAGGATACGTTCGGATTGGCTCCGGCCGACAATCAAGAGTTAGGCTGTTGGCTTGACCGGTGTTGTTATCGCTTCAATAGACTAAATAGTGCCTGACCGAAAACCTGACAATTTTCTTGAGTGCAAGGCAGGCTCAGATTTTAACCACAGGCATACATTAAGTATTCCGAGGATTAAAATTTGAGCCTAACGCAGCAATCGAGGAAATTGGCGGTTTTCGGTCGCGCACTAAAACAGGGGATTTGAACAGGTTGTTGGTTTAAAGTTTGCAGGTTTTTCACTGCCGACCGCTGACTGTCGACTGCCGACTGAGCTATGGATAAAGAAAATAATTTTCTCATATTTACGTTGGATGGCCATTACTTTGCTCTTGATATCGCGGAAGTGGTTCGGGTTTACCCGGCTGTGGCTCTTGATCGTATCGGTGCGCGCCCGCCCACTCTTTGTGGACTCTTTATGGTCGCTGGAAAAACCATTCCGGTTCTGGATCTGCGTTACCGGTTGCATCTGCCAAGTCGAGAGGTGACCCTGGATGATGCCTTGGTGGTGGCCCGCGGGCAAGAGATCGAGCTGGCATTTTTTGTTGATACGGTTGTCGGAGTACGCACTTTTGTCGAGGGCGAGGTTTGCGATAGCGCCGCTATCTATCCGGAAATGTCTGAATATGTCAGCCGAGTAACAGAAATTGATGGTCAAACAGTTTGGGTCTATACCCTTGATCTTCTCTTTGCTGATCATGATTTTTCGGCTTTGCAGCAATCAGTCTCCTAGGAGGTTGTCCGAGAATAGGATTTTTTTCTCAGATCAAGGCATTTTTTGACAATAAGCACAGACATACACCTAGTATTTCGAGCATTATTTTCAAAAAATAACGCTGAGCTGGGGAAAAAAGACAT
>JAYEMC010000049.1:0-5682 GCA_034717935.1 Pseudomonadota bacterium
CTGGTCTTCCTGATGTTGATTACCTATAGTCCGCAGATTTCACTCTTTTTGCCGGAATATATCGATAATCTCAAAGGTTATTAATTACATTCTCACCCCTCCCGGGGGAACCAGGTTGCGTTCTTTTTGTGGCGCAGCCTGGTTCCGTCTATTTCGTTTATTCATAACTATTTAAGTCTGGTTACAAAAAATGGCAGTAGCAGAAAAATCTTTGGCGTTAAGAAAAAAATATCGTGGTTTGATCGGGGTGCGGAGTAAGGTTCCGATTAAAGATACTTCGATTTTAAGTTTGGTCTATACCCCCGGCGTCGGCAGTAGTTGTCAGGCTATTGCCGATAACTCATCCGACTCTTTCCTTTACACTATGCGGGCCAACACGGTCGGCCTTTTTTCCAATGGTTCGGCGGTTTTCGGACTCGGAAAGGTTGGAGCTGCGGCCTCGATCCCGATGCTTGAAGGGGTCTCGGTTTTTTTTAAAAGTTTTGCCGGTATCGACGCGCTGCCGCTGGCGATAAATGTCAAAACTACGGATGAATTTGTTGAAATTGTTCGGGTTATGGCTCCGACCATGGGTGCTATCTGCTTAGAGGATATCTCTTCACCGGACTGTTTTGCTGTGGTTGAACGTTTGCGTCGGGCTGTACAATTGCCGGTTTTTCATAACGATCAGCATGGTTCGTCGATTGTTATCCGCGCCGCCTTGAATAACGCTCTTAAGGTTGCCGGGAAAAAACTGGCATCTTCTAAGATTGTTATTAATGGTGCCGGTGCTGCCGGTATAGCCCTGGCCCGGAGTCTGGTTCGTCTAGGGGCTGGTGAGGTGGTTGTCTGTGATCGGGCCGGAGCTATCTATCAGCATCGAACCGCCAATATGAATTGGGCCAAAGCGGAACTTTCGTTCAAGACTAATCCCAATCAGCTACAGGGTTCGCTCGATGAAGTTTTACCCGGTGCCGATGTTTTCATTGGCCTTTCATGTGGTGGTCAATTACGGTCGGAAGCGATTAAAACGATGGCGGTTAAGCCGATTGTCTTTGCTCTGGCTCTGCCGCAACCTGAAATTGAATATTTGAGTGCTCGCAAAGCGGGTGCTTTTATCGTTGCGACCGGTAGTATTGATTACCCGAATTATCTGACTTCATCTTTGGTTTTTCCCGGTTTTTTTCGTGGTGCTCTCGATGCTGCGGCCTGGAAAGTGACTTGGGGGATGGAGATGGCCGCGGTCAAAGCTTTACAGGAGCATGTCCCGGAAAATCTGCTTAGTGAAGTTAATATTGCGCCTCGCCTGTTTGATTTCAGTCTGGCACCAGAGATCGCTCGCCGGGTGGCGGCTGCCGCCATGGCTGAGGGGGTTAATCGGAAGCCGGTTGACCCGGAGAAAGTTAAAGATAAACTGTTGCGCTATGTCTATGAAGGCGAACTCGCAATTTTGCCGCCATTAGCGCGCAAAGGAAGTCAAAAAGAGAGTGTCGTCAGTGTCGATGAACAATCCCTTGAGCTGCATAAGCGCTATATGGGTGTTGTTGGGATTGAGGCTAAAATTCCACTTAAAGATACCCGGCTGGCCTCGATGCTCTATTCTGCGGCCGGGGTTTCGGAATCTGCAAAATTGATTATGGGAGATTCCGACAAGCTTTACGATTTGACTGTAAAAAGTAATCTCGTTGCGGTCGTCTCTGACGGATCGGCAGTTCTCGGATTTGGTAATATCGGTCCTCGGGCAGCTCTGCCGGTCATGGAAGGTAAAGCGATCCTCTTTAAAACCTTTGGCGGAGTCGAAGCTTTGCCGATCTGTATCGATACGCAGGATGTGGATGAGATTGTTCGAGTGGTTGAAGCGATCTCCCCGGTGTTCGGCGGCATTAATCTTGAGGATATCTCAGCCCCCCGCTGTTTTGAGATAGAGCGTATTTTACGGGAAAAGCTTGATATCCCGGTTTTTCATGATGATCAGCACGGGACAGCAGTAGTGACGTTGGCCGGAATGCTCAATGCGCTCAAAATAGTAGGTAAGAAACTTGAGGAACTTAAGATTATCGTTAATGGTGCCGGGGCCGCCGCCACCGCAGTGAGCAAACTTTTGCTTAGTGCCGGAGCTCAGAATATTATCATGTGTGATACGTCCGGCGCCATCTACGCCGGACGTAAAAAGCGGATGAATCCTTATAAAGATGAGATGGGCCGGATTACCAATCCGGATAAGTTGAAGGGAGACTTAGCCACTGTTTTACGCGGGGCCGATGCCGTAGTCGGTTTGTCACAGCCCAAAACCATAACGATTGAAATGGTTAAGAGTATGGCCAAAGATCCAATTGTTTTCGCCCTCTCCAATCCGGTGCCGGAAATAATGCCTTCCGAGGCGGCGGCAGCGGGTGCTAAAGTAATTGCTACCGGACGATCCGACTTCCCCAACCAAGTCAATAACTCTCTCGCTTTTCCCGGCATCTTTCGTGGAGCCCTGGATGTTCGCAGTCGACAGATTGATGATGCTATGAAGATCGCGGCGGCTAATGCTATTGCCTCACTGGTCAGCTCTGAAGATCTGGCTCAGGGGACGATAATTCCATCAGCCATGGATCTTCGGGTGCCGCCGCAGGTGGCGGCCGCAGTCGCGGCCTCAGCTATAACCCAAAAACTGGCCCGGCGTACCCTTGAATCTCGCGATATTTATAATAATACCCGTGATTATTTGTATGAAGGGATACTGAGAATAGTTTAATGCAGATTATTTAATTTTTCCCTTGCAATGTAAATTAAAATTTGTTAATAGGTTATAATTAATTAACTCGCTGGACTGATGGGTGCAGATTTAAGAGATGCGGGAGCTTTATCATCCCTTAATATTAATATGTTTTTATTTGCTTGTTTTTCACATATCTGTAGTTTAATTTTTGACAGGAGGAAGAGATGGTTAGGAGAGTAGGATTAGTTCTGGCAGTGTTGATGATGATGGCAATAGCTATCCCGGCATTAGCTGCCGACGTCAAGATCAAGGGTGATTTTAACAACCGTTTTATGGTTTACACCGATCACAACGACTGGCTTGACGGTGAGGGAGGGGTTTTAAGAGATGGGACCTCTGGTGAAACCTGGGGCGAAGCCAAGTATCGGATGTGGTTTGATGCCACTACGAACGACGGCAAAGTCAAAGGTGTATGGGCATTTGAGGTTGGTGCTTTGGAGTATGGTAAACCTAAAGCTGCCGATGGTGAAGGTGCTAGTACTGGTGGTGGTTACTCCGGTGATACTATTAATGTTGAAACCCGCTGGCTCTATACTGATTTCCAGTTGCCTTGGGCCTGTGAAAAAGCCCGTATCCGTATGGGGCTGCAGCCTTTCAAGGTTAACAGCTTTTTCTGGGCTGAAACAATTATGGGTGTGACCTCTGATATCGCTGCCGGTCCGGTTAACCTGAACTTCGCTTGGTTACGTCCGGTACGGGATGAAACCAAAGACGCCGATGATGATGTCGAAGATCTGGATGCTTTCTACGCCCGTGTCAACTTCAAGCCTGCCGATGGTTTTAATGTTGGGATTTTTGGTTGTTATATGACCGGTGATTCCGACAATGATGACCCTGCTACTTACAGTACTATCACCTCACAGCACTATGAAGTCAAAAAATTTGCCAACAAATATGAACTTGATCTTTTTACTATTGGTACCGATGGTAAGGCCAATTTTGGAGACATCTTTGTTAACTGGGATCTGATGTACCAGGATGGTAGTATTGATGGGGCCAACTTCAGTGAAAGCTATGGCAAGTTGGGCTCTTACTATGAAGGCGTAAATAATGAAGATTTCGACGTTAGCGCCTATTTTGCTCATTTTGATATTGGTATGAAGATTGATAAAATGAAATTCACCTACACCTTCTGGTATGCCTCCGGTGATGATGATGGTAACGACGGTGATTTCGATGCCTTCCTCGCAGTTGATATCGATCGCATGGACAACATCTGTATCTTCGAAGGCGGTTTTACCGATGATGACTACTTTACCGAGAAAGACTACCTGCTCGATAAGGGTTTTATCATGAATAAGCTGGCTTTCGATTATAAGGCTAGTAAGAAATTGCAGGTTGGGTGTTCGGCAATGTACATGATGACCGCTGAGGATATTGAGTATATCAATCCTGAAACTTTGGAAAAGCATAGTGATGACGACGTTGGTGTCGAATTTGATGCTTATTTGAAATATAAACTCTATGACAATCTCGAATTTGCCATCAATGCCGGTTATCTCTTCGCTGGTGACGCGATGGATTTCTTCGAAAGAGACAATCGTGATGATTCCACAACATATAGCAATATGGATGGTGACGGCGATGAGGACATTTTTGTCAGCACCATGCGGGTTCGTTATAAATTCTAAAGGAAACTATTCCTGAAAGATTTCTTAAGGGGAAGCGGTTTACCGCTTCCCCTTTTTCGTGCTTTTTACTTGAGGTCTTATAGTAAAAAGGCTATATGGTATTGGATAGTGCTTTATGGCGAAGCGAACAAGTGTGTACGTCGCTTCGCTGATTTGAAGTTAAAATTGAGGGGGGGGGTAGAGTTGAAAAGTAAACCGTTGGCTAAGGTGTGTGTGCTGATTAGTTTCTGTCTTGTTGTTGTTACTGTTATGGCTCTTTCATTGCCGGCATTAGCTACTGACCCAATGACTCGTTTTCAACCTCTCACCGGTTACCTGATCCAAGTTGGTCCCCAAGGAATAGTGATTGATTGCGGTCACAAAAAAGGGGTTGCTGTAGGCGATCTCTTTGCCGTTTTGCAGCCGGGGGCACCTCTGATTCATCCCGTAACCGGTCGGTCGATGGGAGTTCAGGAAAAACTTGTGGCAGCACTGAAGGTAATGCGGGTTGAAGCTGATTATGCCATTTGTCGCCCTCTTAACCGTTACCTCAGAGTACCGCTGGTTCGCGGATCTTTGGTTAAACGTTTTGCCTCAATGGCAGCTCTCTTTATTGACTTTAATGGTAACGGGGTCGAGCTCTTTTCTAGAACGCGTGAGGCCCTGCCCCAGCTTGACTGGGCCGATTACGGTGTTGGTCTGCAACACCGTCAGTCTTTGCGGCGTCCCGGTGGGCCGGGGGCGATGGGCTATGATCTCTATGTTGTTAATGAAGGCCCCAACCTGACCTTCTATAATGGTGATCAGGAGCTGGTTGCAGCTTGGAGTGCCGTTCAATTTTCAGGTCAAAATAGTTTGTCGGATTCTCGTGACGGACGTTCTTTGGATAAAAGTAAAAAAGATAAATATGGGCTCTCGACGACCGCATCAGATAAAGCAATTTTAACCAGATACCGCCAGATGGCAAATGTAAGCTTGGTAGTTCGGGGGATGGATGTCGGTGATCTCGATAATGACGGGATTTCCGAGATGGTTTTTACCGATGGTGAGAAGATTTTTGTTTATCAGATGACTGAGCGCGGTCTGAAATACAGCTATCGTTACCATTTTGAGAAATGGGGTAGTATTGTCAATATTCAGGTCGGTGATATCACCGGTGATCGCCGGGCTGAGATCCTGGTTAATACTTTCAACGAGACCGAAGATGGTTTCTCCTCTTTTGTGATCGCTAAAAGGAAAGGAAAATATCGGATAATTGCTGACCATATTCCCTTTGTCATGGGTTTTCTGGGGGGCCGGTCAGTGGCCGATAAGGGTGTCTATTTTGTC
>JAYEMC010000050.1:0-5661 GCA_034717935.1 Pseudomonadota bacterium
AGGTTGTCCAAGATAGGTTTTTTCTCAGGTTGGTGGCATGAGTATTAATTGTATCTCAACTTTCTGAGTTTAATTAACATACTGAATTAACAAGTTTATTCTGTTATTTTACGTATTCATATAACCACGAAAGGCACGAAAAACACGAAATGACCCAGGTTTTTTTCGTGTTTTTCGTGCCTTTCGTGGTCAAAAAAATAGAGTCAACATGATAATATCTTTAAAACGGAAAATCCCTGTCCGTGTTTGTCTGTGGCTAAAAAAGCAGTTACCTTTGAAGTTACTAAAACAGTTGCAATCTCACGCAACTACTGATACATAAATACCTGCCAAACTACCATGCCTTTTTTTCTTTGTGGTCTACACCCATAGACCTTACTCATTTATACAGGAAAAGTACGATGCTGGCTTTTATTTTTGACCCTCATCCGGAATCGGCCGAAGAGATCGCCCGAGTGACTAATTCGATTGGGCTGGAAACAAAAAAACTAAAATCTCTAGCTGAATTAATCTCCACCTTGCAAGTTGAGTTGCCACGTCTCATTATCAGTGAAGCAATCATTAGCGGATACGACGATTTCATCGTTCTTGAACATATAAAAAACGATAAGAAACTGCAAAAGATTCCGGTTATCATAACTACCAGTATGGCAACCCGAGAAAATATCATTAAAGCCAGAAAACTTGGCGCCAACGGCTTTATCACAAAACCTTTCGACAAAGCGGGTCTCATCAAACAGATAAAACTGGCTCTTGATATCCGCGATCTTACCCCATCCGGAAAGACTCCGACAAAGATGGATCGTAACCAGGGAGCTCAACACAAACTCTCTCTCAAAACCATCAACAACGAGCGCTTAAAAAGCCAGATCATGCAAAAAATTGAGGAGATCCCATCCCTCCCGGCAATCGTCTACAAGATTATGGAGCTAGTCAACAGTGATAAATCAAATGCCGACGATTTTGAAAAAGTTGTAGCCCGTGATCAGGCTCTGGCGGCCCGCATGCTGCGCATGGCCAACTCCTCGTTCTACAGCCTCTCACGCAAAGTATCAACGATCAGCGATGCGGTTGTCTACCTTGGGCACAATACCATCCGTAGCTTAGTTCTAGGGGCCTCAACCTCTTCACTTTTCAAACGCAGTCTGCCGGCCTACGGTTATCAGCGTGAAGGTCTCTGGCAGCACGCCAACATTGTTGCCTCTCTTTCCCGCGAAGTTGCATCAACCGCTTGCCTGACTCCGGAAGAAATTGAAAGCTGTTATGTTGCCGGCCTGCTACACGATATCGGCAAACTGGTTCTCGGACCTTTTGCCCACAAGCAGGTGGACAGTTTTGTCGGTTTGATCGAGGAAGGAAAAGTACTTAGCGAAGTTGAATTGGAGTTGCTGGGATTTACCCACGGCGAAATCGGACGTATTCTTCTGGACAAATGGAAGCTGCCGAGAAATCTGGTTGAAACCGTATACTATCACCATCAGCCGGAAACCAGTACTTACGCACCACGAGAGACTTTAGTAGTATCAGTAAGCGACTCGATCAGCAATCAATTCGGCTTTGCTCTGGAAAAAGTAAAGCCGGAAAATAACCCGGAAACTTTCATTCGACGACTGCAAAGATTGGGAATTGACCCGCAATGGCCGCAAAAGGAAGAAGAAAAAATCAGAAAACTTGCCAATGATGTTGTATCCATGCTCGACAGTGTTAGTTAAAAGGACCTTCCTATGATCCCTCTACCTGAAAACCTGGTTCAAGCCATCCTTGCAATCCACCTGGCTATGGAGATGGAAGAACTCTATACCGCCCTAGGTGACTACCTAAGCAAACTTTTCGGAATCCAACAGTTCTCCTGCTTCCTCTTCAATAATGAAAGTTGTTGCTACAGCTTAGACTACTCAAGCAAAATTGAAACTTCTGACTGGGATGAGATTGTCTTCACAGAGGAGGAGGCTCCATTTACGGCACTTTTCGGTAACGAGGCCCTACCTTTCCCAACTCCTCTCCTCTGGTTTGGTGAGCGTTACGACATGTACTGGGCCAAAAAACTGACCCATGAACATGAAACCGCAGCGGCCATAGTTTTCCATGAGTTTCCGGAAAACATGGAAGAGCACGCTATTTCACTGCGCTTTTTCCTAAACCATTTCACTACAGCCATGGTTCGCACCACTATCTACTGTGAGATGCGCAACACCAAGGAAGAACACGCCACCCGCCTCGACCTGATCAACGAAATGGGAACCCTGGTCGGCAGTAAATCACTGGAAGCAGTGCTGGCAACATTGATGGGAATGGCTTTAAGAATAATGCATGCCGAGGTCGGCTCTATCTTGCTCTATAACGGTGAAGGGGAGCTAACAACTGAAGTTGAGTGGGGTTTAAAAGAGGACTGTCTCAAATCTCTTTATTTCCAAGGTAAAAATAAAATCTCATACCTGGAAAAAATAAGCTCGATGAAGGAGGTTTTTTTCGAAAAGGATTTTGGCAGCAACAACCAACTCTCTTTAGATGATACACATCACAAGATCAGCTCAATCGCTTCCTTTCCGCTCTACACACCATACAAAAACTACGGCCTTCTGAATGTGGTCAACATTGACATTAATACTATCGTTGATGAACAAGAGATAGACACATTAAGAACTATCTCGCAACTGGCTGCAACCACCATTGAAAACCATCAACTCCACAATCAACTGTCAAAACCAACATTATGAGCAGGATAAGACTAAAGCTACCCGAACCGCAGCAATTCATCTACTCCACCGAGATCGCACCAAGAATCAGCGACATTAACTACGGCAACCACTTAGGCCATGATCGACTTATAACTCTACTCCATGAAGTTCGTCTTCGTTTTCTCGCAAAACACAACTTCAGTGAACTTGACATTGCCGGTACCAGCATTATCATGGCTGATCTAGCTATCTCCTATAAGGCCGAAGTCGCTTATGGAGAATGTCTGACAGTCGATATCGCCCTCATCGAACCCTCCCGCGCCGGCTGTACGTTCTTTTATCTGGCAAGAAAAAAAAGTGACCAAAAAGAGGTCGCCAGAGCCACCACCGGAATCGTCTTTTTCGATTACCAAAAGAAAAAAATCACCCGCATACCCCCCGCATTTGCCACCCTGTTGCAACTTTGTGGTGAACGCTAAAAGCCACGAAAAACTTTCCTCTGAAAAGGAAAATTTTTCGTGGCTTTTTTAGTACTGGAAAGCTGCCCACAGAACGACAACCGGTTTATTCGGTTCAGCGACCGGGAATAATGATTCGGGAGCTATCCATCTCTTTCTGTTTTTGTTGTTGCTGCATCTCTTTGATCTTTTCGACCATCTCAGTCAAGGCCTGGCGCATGGCATCGGGAAAAAGGGTCATCGCCTCTTCAAGGTTGTTGGCCTCCAAAGGAGCCTGCAACGGCACCGGTCCTTCCGGCGACATCAACTGGGTGTGGCCGACATAGATCGCCGTGCGACTCTGGTCTTCACTGCCGTCCAGGTTGATGGGTGTCAGCACCTTAATGGATGCGACCTTAAGATCAGTAATCGTCTCTTCACGATAAAGATGGTTGGCATCAACCACAAATTCGGGCATTTGCCCCGGATCATTCGTACTCATTCTACAATCTCCAATGTTGTCTAGGAGACTGTCCAAGAATGCCCTTTTTCCCCAACTCTTCGTTATTTTTTGAAAATAATGCTCGAAATACTAAGTGTATGTCTGCGCTTATTTTCAAAAAATGCCTCGATTTGAGAAAAAAGTTCTATTCTCTAACAGCCTCCTGGTTAAAAATGAAAACCGCTTATAGCAAATAAGAGAGGATCGTGTCACTTAAAAACATACCTTTGTCGGTTATCCATAAATTACTCTCATCCCAGTCGAGCAATCCATCGCCGCGTAACTTTTGCGCCCGTAGCATTATGGCATCGACTATTTGCGAGCCATACTCGTCTCTCAAACCCAAAAGGCTCATACCTTGACGAAGCCTTAGTCCCATCATCAGGGACTCGATAAAAGAGGTTTTATGATCAATAATCTCTTTTTCAAACCAGAGCTCGGAACTACTGCTCCCGGCAGGCAGCGAGGAGTTGAGCTGCTCAAGCCGCCGCATATATACGAAAGGGTCAGGCGTGTTACAATAGCGTTCAGCCCAGTGCTCCGGTTCTTTCCGACAGCGCCAGCCGCCGCAAGCTCCAGCCCCAAGCCCCAAATAATCGTGAAGCTGCCAATAGGCTAAATTATGCCGGGCCTGAACCTGATGATGACGGGCAAAATTGGAGATTTCATAACGATGGAGACCAACATTTTTAAGACTATCTTCAACCAATTGCATCATCTCGGATTGAACATCCTCAGCCACCGCCGACAATTTTCCTGCGGCAACCGCTTGCGCCAGTCGGGTTCCCGGTTCCAGAGAGAGGGAGTAAGCTGAGACATGTTCCGGCGCCAAAGCGGCAAGTTTATGCAAATCCTGATTCAAAACGGAACAACTCTGCCCAGGCCAGGCATAGATCAGATCAAAGCTGAGATTATCAATCCCTTCATTGCGCAAAAGATCGACCGCCTTTTCAACCGTCAAGCCGTCATGAAGACGGCCGAGAAGCTGCAAACCTTCAGGGACAAAGGTCTGCACGCCAAGACTGATGCGATTGATACCGGCGACCCGATAACCAACGATTTTTTCCCGGCTGATATCGGCAGGATTAGCCTCAAGTGTCACTTCAGAATCAGGACAAAAACCAAGCCGCTGAGCCAACATATCAATGGTTCGGGCATAAAAAGAAGGAGAAAAAAGGGAGGGCGTCCCGCCACCGAAATAGAGAGTTTTAAGAGGCAGAAAAGCTTGCGGCCAGCTCTTTAGACGACATTGAAATTCAACCTCAAGAGCGGCCAGATAAGCCTTTTCCGGAACCGTGTCAACCGCCACTGAGGGAAAGGAACAGTAATGGCAACGAGAACGGCAGAAGGGAATATGGATATAAAGATGACCGGCAGATTGTAAAGAACTCAGGAAGTGGAACCTTTTTCTTCAATGTTAAGAGCAACTTCATAGCCGAGACGCCGGGAGATTTCGGCCGCAGCCTGTTTAACAGCGGGCGCAATCGACTCCTTAATAGATACGTCCGTCAAGCGAAAAGAGGGGCCGGAAACACTAATACCGGCTACCACTCTTTTAGTATAGTCACGAATTGCCGCACCGACACATTTAACATCATGATCATACTCTTCATCATCAACGGCATAACCCTGCTCCTGGATTAACTCCAGTTCCTTGAAAAAGACATCCTTGTCACGAATCGACTTTGGAGTACAGGCTTGCCACTCTTTAACCGGCGGCAAAATTTTCTCAAGCTCGCCGGTGTTCATCGAGGCGACCTGAGCTTTACCGATAGCCGAGCACCAGACCGGCAGTTGAGAACCGACGCGAGAAACAACCCGAACCGCCTGATCAGACTCAACAACATCAAGATAGACAACGTTATGATTACGAATGACTCCGACATAAGCGTTTTCCCGCAGCTCCTTGCACAACTTCTCCATCACCGGATGGGCTTGGCGCAAAACTCCCATCTGCCGAATAAAGGTCTGACCCAGTTCAAGACTTTTAATCCCTAAACGGTAGTTTTCGGTAATCTTGTTTTGTTCGATATAACCTTTTTCC
>JAYEMC010000051.1:0-5476 GCA_034717935.1 Pseudomonadota bacterium
TTAAAATCTCTTTATTGGCAGCAACGATATCCTGATTGAAAACAGGCAAAAAGTTATCTTTATTGAAGATGATATCCAGAGGAGCATCGGTTATCTCTTCACTTTTGGCTTTATATCCCATTGAGGCATACCCGTTCAACCGTTTTTGATACATTTTTTCCAGAATTTTTACTTGGATATCCACATAATCATAAATTCGCACCTCTTTTTTCGTTTCAAACAGTCGGTGGAGCCTCCCGGCATATTGCTGGAGCGTGCCTTTCCACGATATCGGCATGGCCAGAAACAGCGTATCAAGGCAGGGCTCGTCAAAACCTTCTCCGATAAAATGGCCGGTGGCCACCAGGATGAAATTTTGATCCGCAGGGATATCGGCGAGACGTTGGAAGGCCTGCTTCTTTAATTTTTTCCCCATACCGCCCATCAATATTATAACATCAGGAACTTTTTCCTTTAATCTTTTGGCAAGCAATTCAACATGAGCGGTTCTGAGCGATAAAACAATGCAATTTCTGCCTTGAGAATAATTTTTCAGAACATCTTCGACAATCTGCTGATTCCTGAAATCGTTATCGATGATTTCGGTATACAATTCTTGAATGGACAGATCTTATTCGTCACTGCCCAAAGGAATCCTCAAAGAGGTAAATCGCGGAACGATATAATGATCAAAAGGTCTTTTCTCGGCTTGTTTTATAGGATTATCCCGATAACGAATGGGGCCACAGTACATGAACAAAAGCGGCTGATGCCCATCTTTTCGGATTGGTGTGACGGTTAGACCATAGATATATTTCGCATTGGCGGTTTTCAAGATTTGTTCGCAAGTAAATGCCGTAGCATGATGACACTCATCGGCAATGATCATCCCGTAATTCTTAACGAACTCCTTGACCTCTCCCTGTCGACTTATTGATTGCATCACAGCAATATCCACAATGCCGCATAACGATATTTCCTCTCAGATGATTCTCAATGACACCTTCATCCAGAGTTGCATATGATTTGTGTTTGCATTTGGAGCAGGAAATTTTGGGCTTGCCGCACACCCCTGACTGCCACAAATTCAGACAAACGGGAGAATAACCGAACGTTACTTTACGTTTATTCTCCCATCGCTTCGCGTAGACATCATCACGGCCGTTGAAAAGAGACATGAATAAGCTGATTTTTGCATGGGGATCTGATGCGTTGGTTACATCTGAAAAGTGATTCTCGTTTGTTGTGTTGGTTTCAAGTAGATTTTTTTCTGTTTTTATTGCAGAGACGATATTTTGGGGCAACTCCGGTTTTGTCAGCCCGAGTTGAGTTTTCAAGTGACTGTTTTCTTTTATCAGGCGATTATTCTCATCTAACAAAAAATCATATTTTTCGAGCAGCTCATAGTAATCCATAATTATTACTTCATCATTCTTAAGCAGCGCCTTTTCTTCGGAATCTAATTTCAATGGGAATTGACCGCTCGAGCCAGGTTGTTTCCGATAGCCATTTATTCAAACTTGCGCCATTCAATATTGCCTGAAGTGGGGTAGGAAAATATCGCCGCTAATATCTTTTTGAGCTTGGTGTTTTAGAGGGTAATTTTCAATCTTGTGTAAATTGAAGAGATAAAGATCCTTCCGTATCTTTTTCGAGACAGCCTGTCACAATGGTTTCAAGCTGCTCCACCAGATAAAGAGGGAGAGATATGATATTATAGCTAACCGGTTTACGCTGCTTGTTCTCCTGAATTACAGTATCAAGATGTTGCACTGAGGGAAGATTTGTGTCAATTTTCACAGCAAGGGGAGCATCTTTCGTGCCCATGAACTGGTGTAGAGATTTCAAGCTACCCGAGGCGCCTGATTTCACCTCAATGGGAATGATGCTGCTTCTCATTGCTATAACAAAGTCTACCTCTGCGTTAGCTGTACGCCCTTCCCGCAGCCAGTAGGTCAATTCGCGATTTGCCTTATCTGAAAGCAACTCCTGTAAATGCTGGCCGATAAACTGTTCTGCAATAGCCCCTTGGTTGATGAGCTTCACATCTTCCATCTGCGAGACGGCAGGCCAATCTAAGCCGCAGATAGTATTCATCAAACCAATATCGAGAAAAAGTAGTTTATAGACCTTTTCCTTCAGGTCAGCCTGGAGTGGCAACCCCGAGCAGTGACTATGGATCACTCTGCTGATGGCACGGGCCATTGTCAGCAACTCGATATCCTTCTTTAGTGTCACACTCTGCTCCTGTGACGAAATGTTCGAATATTTAACCTTCACGCCAATATTCCTGGCGGCAAAGTTAAACACATTAAGCAGACGATTCAGATTACGTGATCCGGCATATTTGGGAAAATCATCGCGATATGTATCGATAATAGAACGATGCACCTCACTCACTTCCCTATAACTGCGGCTCTCAGCAAAAACCGCAACGGCCTCCGGCATGCCCCCGATATAATAATATGAACGAAGCAGACTTAACAGCCGCTTATGGGCAACATCACCAATCTCCTGACTGAACTCATAGCCTAAGATAAGCTCTGCAAGCTGTTCTTCTCCTATTGCCAAAAGAAATTCAGAAAATGTCATAGGTCCCATATACAGATACTGTATCCGACCCACCGGCATGGAAAAGGTGTGATCCTTCAGAGCAAATTCCAGCAAAGAGCCTGCACAGACCACTGCCAGTTCAGGCATATCCTCATAAAAATAGCGCAGGGCGACAATAGCTTCGGGGATGGCCTGAATTTCATCCAGGAACAAAAGAGTGCCAGGTGTGATAGAACCAATATTTGGGAGAAACTCAATTTGCTGGATAATTTTCTGCGGATTTTTACTCGAGAAAACAGATGTTAATTCCGGGTAACGTTCCAAGTTCACCGTACATATGGCAATTTGGTTTTGCCTGGCAAACATCTCGACCAATGTCGATTTACCCACCTGCCTGGCACCCCGAATAACAAGGGGCTTGCGTCTTTTTTTATCAAACCAAGAGGAAAGAAGCTCTAATTGTTTTCGTTGCATTGACGGCTCTCCTATTATCATCAATTAATAAACACATGCTTAATATCATAACAGGATTACTTTTTCAACCAGCTCATAGAATACACCGACAAACTTTATACCAAGACATTATCTTGATTACCAGTAACCGGTCAATCTCTTCAACTATTGCTTGCCAGGATGCGGACGGTGGAAGTCACCTTAGCTAACTCAGTGGAATCGACACCACAAAGGGTGCAGTCGCCGAGCAAGCCCGACTGATAAAAATGGTGGAGGAATTGGCCTTTTTGACTAAAATCTTGTTAAACATGGGTTAACCTGTAAGCTTTTGAATCAATTGCTCTAATGTAGCGGCTTCCCCGATGCGGCCGCGTTTGCGGCAGCCTTTGAGATATATTTTACTTTTAGATTTAAGTATGGCAATGGCAGAAGTTTTTTGTGAGGGGATCAGGATACCACTGTTGATAATTTTCAACAGGGAGCAAATCCGGTAGCGATCAAGAGCCGGGATGGTTCGTGAAAGCTGGTCGTTGTGACCGCCGTATTTAGTCACCAGTTTTTCGGCCAACAGGGGGATGGGATAACGGCAGGCGGTTCTGAGCCAAAGATCGTAATCCTCACAGGCCGGAAGAGCTTCATCAAAGAGACCCATTTGCACAAAAAAACAGCGCCGCATCATCACGGCTGAGGGGCTGACGACACAGAGCGGCAGGCATTCGGTAAAGATCGAACCGGAAGGTTTCTGATGGTGTTTACAGGGATTAACCCGTTTTCCGTTACGAATCCAGATTTCATCGGTCTGGGAGATCAGAATATCGGCTTGGGCCTGCATAAAGGCGAGCTGACGTTCGGTTTTTAGAGGCTGCCAGAGATCGTCGGAATCAAGAAAAGCGATAAACGATCCCCGGCTCAGTTCGAAACCCCGGTTACGGGCATAGCTGACCCCACGGTTACGAGGCAATTGCAAAATCCGGATGCACGCCCCAAATCGTTTGCGCAATAGTTCGGCACTATTATCGGTCGAGCCATCATCAACAACAATGATTTCAAGATTCGACCAGCTCTGAGCCAAAACCGAGTCCACCGCCCGCATCAGCGACTGAGCTCGATTAAACGTCGGGATAATAGCACTGACCAGAGGGAGCGTCATCATTGAGCATTTACCCATAAAGTTCAACTCAAAACAGTCAAATTATTTTTAGCCACAAAAGGGCACGAAAAATCTCGAAAAATCTCCACATTATCTCGGCTGGGGGTCATTTCTTGACACTTGGCGGCCGTAAGAGTCGCACAAAACTAAAGTTTTAACCCGCCATTTGTCAAGATGTGACCCCGTTAGTGAGAGCGAAGCAAAGTTCGCGACATTCTCAAATCCAATTAACTTAATGACAAATTTTTCACCAGACCAGCCAAAACCCGGGCTCCGAAACCGGTGGCACCGGGAGCAAAATATTTCCATTTTTTCCCGGGATAAGCGGGACCGGCGATATCGAGATGAGCCCAAGGGATATCCTCGGGGACAAATTCACCTAAAAAGAGAGCTGCGGTAATGGTTCCGCCATAAGCGCTGTTACCAATATTGGAGATATCGGCAAAATCGGACTTCATATCCTCAAGATAGGCCTTTTCGAATGGCAGCTCCCAGAGAATCTCGCCGCTCTCCTCACCGGACGCTATGAGACGGGTGAGCAAATCACGATCGCGGCCTAAAACAGCCGCGACCTGAATACCCAGAGCGACCCGGCAAGCACCGGTCAAAGTTGCAGCATCAACCATATAATCAGGTTTAAGCAAGACTCCCAACTGCAGGGCATCGGCGAGAATAAGACGGCCCTCGGCATCGGTATTTTTGACCTCCACCGATTTTCCGTTCTTCATAACAATGATATCGCCCGGCGCCTGAGCTTCGCCGCTCGGCATATTTTCAGCCAGCGCCAAAATTCCCGTGACCTTAACTTTAGCCCCAAGTTGACCGATAATCTCCAGCGCTCCAAGCACTGCGGCAGCCCCGGCCATATCGGATTTCATATCGACCATCGAAGCGCCCGGTTTAAGCGAAAGCCCGCCGGAATCAAACGTAATCCCTTTACCGACCAAAACAACATGCGGGATTTTACCCTCTTTTTCAGATTTTGCCGATTTTGCCAATTTTGGTGCATAGGTTAGAGTAACCATCCGCGGCGGCTTACAACTTCCCCGGCCAACCGCGAGAAGGCCGTTATAACCCTCTTTTTGGAGACGGTTTTCATCCCATAGATCAATTTGCAATCCACAGCGGCCAGCACTTTTTACAGCCTCATCGACAAACTCTTCCGGCCCCAGATATGCGGGCGGATGGTTAACCAGATCACGCACCCGGTTGACTGTTTGACAGACCGTCTCCAACCGGCTCAGTTCATCATTAATAAGCGGCAGGTCGAGACCGCCGACGACAAAAAGGACCTCCAGACAAAAATCCTCTTTATCTTTATCCTTATCCTGGTTTGGAGCT
>JAYEMC010000052.1:0-9854 GCA_034717935.1 Pseudomonadota bacterium
TTTTCATTATGTCGGGTTGATTGGTCTTTTGTTGTTTTTGACGAAGCCCAGTTCATGAAGAATCCTAATACTCTTGCTGCCAGAGCAGCTAAAGCATTAAAAGCACATTTTAAACTGATTGTTACCGGTACCCCAGTTGAAAACAGTCTTAAAGATTTTTGGTCTTTAATGGATACAGCGAAACCAGGACATTTGGGTGCCTATCAGACTTTTCGGGGAAAGTATATCAAACCCATCACTTCAGCTTCAACCTCAACTGAAAAATCAGACCTGCGACAAGAAATAGGTAAAAAACTTCGCCAGGATGTGGGTAAATTGATGCTTCGTCGAGTCAAAGAAGATGAACTTGATGGGTTGCCCGAAAAAATAGTCTATACCGGAGTTGAAAATTCTCCTGATGGTGCTCAATATCTGGATGGTTTGCATTGTCTAATGTCTCATGAACAAGAAATTGTATATGGAAACGTCATTGATTTTGTAAATGAAAGTCAAGAACTTGGGGCTACTTTGTCAGGTTTGCATAAACTGAGAGATGTATCACTTCATCCCTGCTTGCTGGATGGTGGCATTTTGAATGTGCCACAAACAAGTGATGAAGCATGGAAAATTGTAAGTTCTTCCGGAAAACTGAAAAAGACTTTCATGTTGTTGGAGGAAATAAATCAGCGCCAAGAAAAAGTAATTATTTTCATGGTGAATAAGCGTTTACAGTCATTTGTCAGTGTCGCATGCCAACACATCTTCAATGTTGAGGTTCCGATTGTCAATGGAGACACAAAAACAATATCAAAAAATAAAAGTAGTGAAACACGAAAGTCACTAATTGAAAAGTTTGAAAACAATATTGGTTTTGGGATTATTGTCATGTCTCCTATTGCCGCAGGAACAGGCTTAACTGTAACTGCTGCTAATAATGTTATTCATTTAGAGAGACATTGGAATCCAGCTAAAGAGGCTCAAGCGACAGATAGAGTTTATCGTATAGGTCAAGAAAAAAATGTTAATGTTTATTTCCCTATCTTATGTCACAAAAATCCTGACATAAATACCTTTGACATCAATCTTAACCGGTTAATAGGGCAAAAAAGCTCACTGAAAGATGCTGTTATAATTCCTGAAGAAGTCAGCCCTGAAGAACTTTCTGGGGGTCTTTTTCAAAAAACCAACTACAAGTCTGAAATTTCATACTCAATTTCCGGGGAAGATTTACCAGCATTAGGATGGGAGAGATTTGAGGCCTTCTGTGCAGAACTGTTGGCAAAAGTTTATAGTTGTGAAGCAATATTGACAAAACAAGGCGGCGACAAAGGTGCCGATATTGTTTTGAAAGGGGAAAAAAATAATATTCTTGTCCAATGTAAACATGTAATGAATCCAAAAAATCAGATTTCATCAGAAATGGCTGTCAGAGAAATTTATGCCGCACAGCGACCTTATGAAGATGCTCTGGAAATTAGTTTTGGTAAATTGATTGTTATTAGCAACGTTAAATCGTTTTCCAAGCAAGTTAGAAAATCTGCAAAAAGCTACCAAGTTGATCTGATGGATTCTAAATTTATTGAAAAACAACTCAGGTTAAATCCTATTACGCACAAGGATTTGCTGTTTAGATATGGAAGCCAGAGATTGGAAATATAGGGTTTTAGAGGGCAAAGCGCTGGTTGATTGTGAGCTTGATTGGAGCTTAATTGTGGTCGTAGTGAAATTAAATCAGGGAAATAGGGGGCCAGGAAATAGTATTATCCCCAATTATCCCCCCCCACTATAAAGAGATAAATGTCTTGAAAAAATGCCGGTTCTAATGAATGGGTGCAATGAGGAGTCTTAGTAGATTGAGATGTGCCTCAAATTTTTTCATGCAAAAGTAGCGAGGTGAGAAAATGGCCAAGATTGAGGGTTTTAGAATAAAAAACTTCAGGGCGTTGAAGGATGTCGCGTTAGGGCGGTTATGGAACCTGCAGAAGTCCGAGACTCTTACGCCTATGACGGCGGTTATAGGAAAAAACGGTGTTGGAAAAAGTACGTTGTTTGACGCATTTGGATTTCTGGCGGATTGCTTGAAGTCGGGAGTTGAAGAGGCATGCGATGCTCGCGGACGGGGTGGGTTTAGAAATATTCGAGCTCAGGGGCAGGGTGGCCCAATCGAGTTTGAAGTGTATTACAAGGAAGACGGTAATGCGCGTCCCATAACTTATGAGTTGTCAATTGATCTTGATGCGACAGGACGTCCCTTTGTTTCTAAAGAGCGACTGAGACAACGCCGAAAAGGACAAAAACATGGGTGGCCGTTTTCTTTTCTGGTTTTGAATAATGGTAAAGGTGTAGTCTGGAAAGGTGAGGATGAGGGGCGGCAGCTTGATAAAAACACTGAAGATTTAGATTTTGCCGAACTATTGGAAGCCATTAAGGCCGAAGGTGCTGCGGGGCGGGAAGAGTCAAAAGAGACGGAAATCGTTGAATTGGAAGGTCGGCGTAAACTTGGTATTGCGACGCTTGGTTCATTGAAACAGCACCCGAGAATTGCCGCTTTTCGGAAATTCATTGAAGGATGGTATCTTAGTTATTTTACCCCTGATGCCGCCAGAAGCCTGCCGCTTGCGGGGCCGCAAAAGCATTTGAATATCCATGGTGACAATCTGGGAAATGTTGTGCAGTTTATGGAACGCGAACATCCGAAACGCTTTAAAACTATTCTGAGCAGGATTGCTGATAAAATTCCAGGGATAGATAAAATTGGTACGGAAAAAACAAATGACGGTCGTTTGTTGCTTCGATTCAATGACAGGGGATTCCAGGACCCGTTTTATTCTCAACAGATGTCTGATGGAACTTTGAAGGTTTTTGCTTACCTTCTGTTGCTGGAAGATCCAACGCCGCCCCCGTTTCTTTGTATTGAAGAGCCTGAAAACGGTCTGTATCACAAACTGCTTGAGGCTTTGGCAAGAGAATTTCGTGAACATGCCACCGGTCGTAAAGGGGGGTCGCAGGTTTTTATCACGACACATCAGCCTTATTTTGTCGATGCTCTTGAACCGAATGAGGTGTGGGTTCTTGAAAAGGGACCTGATGGATTTTCGACGATTCGCAGGGCAAGTGATGACGATATCGTTAAAAATATGGTTGCTGAGGGATTGCCTTTAGGCGGTCTTTGGTACAGCGATTATCTGGATGCGAGGTAAGTCGATGCATTTTGAGATTCTTGTTGAAGACCAGTCCGGCAAAAAGGCTCTCGATATTCTTGTACCGAAGATTATCGGGGATAATCATACCTTTATTGTCCATCCATATAAAGGCATTGGACGAATTCCGAAAAAATTGGGGACTAATAATAATGATGTTGATAAGCGCATTCTGCTTACTCAACTCCCAAAACTGCTTAGGGGATATGGAAAGACTTTCGCTAATTACCCGGAAAAGTATCCGGCGGCGGTTATTCTGGTTTGTGATCTTGACGATAAATGCCTGAAAGCCTTCCGTGAAGAATTGCATGCTATTCTGGATATGTGTAAACCAGGTCCGAAGACCCGTTTTTGTATAGCGATAGAGGAAGGTGAAGCCTGGTTTTTGGGAGATGTCCCGGCAATTAAGGCGGCTTATCCAAAAGCGAAAGATGTTGTTCTTGGTAGTTATGTGAACGATTCTATTTGCGGCACATGGGAGTGTCTCGCTGATGCCGTTTTTGATGGTGGCGCAATTAAACTTTCTTCCAAAGGATGGCAGGCTATTGGTTTGGAAAAATCACTGTGGGCTGAAAAAATCAGTCCGCATATGGATGTAGAGAATAATGCATCTCCCAGTTTCCGGTATTTCCGGGGGAAATTGCTCGAACTGACTGGTTAGTTGAATTTTTTGGGAGTCAATGGCTAGGAATAGGAATTGGTCGAAATATGAAGTTGAAGTGGCGGTTGAGGATTATTTCAATATGCTGCGGCTTGAACTTGTTGGTCAAAAATATAATAAGACTGAACACCGCCGGGCCTTAATGGGACATCTGGATGAACGGTCGGATGGTTCCGTTGAACTGAAGCATCAGAATATCAGTGCCGTGCTTGTTGAAATGGGCATTCCGTACATTGATGGTTATAAACCTCGGTTTAACTATCAGCGTTCGCTTTTACCTGAGGTTGTTTCCGGTTATCTGAGAAACAATCCTAAAATTCAGAGGTTATTTCAACAGGACTCTGAAATAATTCCCATAGTGCCGAGTGTCGATGATTTTCTGGCGGCAATGGAGCTTCCTCCGGTTCCGGAAAAGAGAAAACTTCCCAATATTGCTGAGGTGCCGGTTGTATATAACCCGGCAGGCGTCAATTATCTTGAACGAGAAGCAAATAATCAATTGCTTGGTGATGCGGGAGAGCAGTTTGTTGTAAATTTTGAACGCGCCAGACTTATCCGCGCCGGAAAGGATTCTTTCGCCGATCGTATTGAACAGGTTTCGGTAACCGTTGGCCCTTCAGCCGGGTTTGATATTCACTCATTTGAGGAAGATGGATCAGATCGATTTATAGAAGCAAAAACAACGAAATATGGAAAGAATACGCCGTTTTTCGTGACACCGAATGAGTTGAGATTTTCATGCGAAAACGCATCGAGGTATTTTCTGTATCGTGTATTCAAATTCCGTGCGGAGCCTCGTATGTTCACATTGCATGGGCATTTGAAAGATAAGTGTGTACTGGAGCCATCCCAGTATGTTGCAAGTCTATTATGAAAATAGTGCGATTGGGTGGCAAAGCAAATAGGGGTCAAACCCCAATTGCCCGCACAATTACCCGCAGATGGAAGAGTCGGCCAAGCTCGATGATGTAATTCGGAAGAATCTGGAGGGGCTGGGTTATGGGGAGTAATTCATCATTCACTACAAGAGGGAAATGTGGGATGATATGCTGGTGGAGGACGGAAAATGAATGCTGAAAATATTCCAAATGGTGAACTGATTGTCTATCAGGGACAAGGATTGGATGAACCCATTCAGGTACGTCTTGAAGGTGAAACTGTCTGGTTGAGCCAAAAGCTAATAGCGGAGCTTTTTCAAAAAGATGTTCGAACCATAAATGAGCATGTACAAAATATTTATGATGATGATGAGCTGCTTCCCGAGGCAACTATCCGGAAATTCCGGATAGTTCGAATGGAAGGGAGCAGGCAGGTTAAGCGACTGATTGACCATTACAATCTGGAAATGATTATTGCCGTCGGTTTTCGCGTACGTTCCAGGCGGGGCGCCCAATTTCGCAAGTGGGCCAATGATCGAATCAGCGAATATCTCGTTAAGGGTTTCACCATGGACGACGAGCGGCTCAAAGGCAATGTCGGCGTGGTGGATCACTTTGATGAACTGCTGGCTCGGATCAGGGAAATTCGTGCCAGTGAAGCCCGGGTTTATTTGATGATTCGAAACATTTTCGCACTGGCTGACGATTATCGCGAAGGAGCTAAGGAAGCCCAGCTGTTCTTTGCTACCATGCAGAACAAAATGCATTATGCCGCCACCGGATTGACCGCCGCTGAAATCGTGAAACTGCGGGCCAACGCCGAACGGCCCAACATGGGGCTGACCAACTGGAAAGGTTCGCGCGTATTGAAAACCGACGTGGGAACGGCCAAAAACTATCTGGACAAGGAGGAGATTGATACCCTCAACCGCATTACAGTGATGTTTCTCGATCAGGCGGAATTCCGCGTCCAACGTCGAAGATCTATTCTCATGTCTGACTGGGAAGTGTTTCTTGATAAGTTTCTGGATGATGTCGAGCTGCCCGTGCTTACAGGTTCAGGAAATGCCAGCCACAAAGAGGCGCTTGAGATGGCCAACGAGCAATATGACCAATTTGCCGAAAAGCGCCGTTTAGAAGCCCTGCAACAGGCCGACCAGAATTATATTGACGAGCTGAAACAGGCCGCGAAAAGCCTGAGTCAGAACCGCAAAAGCGGAGCCGGAAAATGAGATTTAACCACGCGCGGAAATAGTAGAATGAAATTAGGAGATAGGGGACAAACCCCTATTATCACTTGACACCGAATGAGTTGAGATTTTCATGCGAAAACGCATCGAGATATTTTCTGTATCGTGTATTCAAATTTCGTGCGGAGCCTCGTATGTTTACATTACATGGGCATTTGAAAGATATGTGTGTACTGGAGCCGTCCCAGTATGTTGCGAGTCTGTTATGAAAATAGTGCGATTGGGTGGCACTGCATTGTTCAAGTTGCATATGCCTGCCGCACGGTATTCAGAGGATATTGATCTGGTTCAGGTTAAGGCCGCTGCCGCCCGCTTTTAAGCTGATTAGAAAGAGGTCGCCTTCACCGTTTTGAAAATCGTTGGTTCTCTGCTTGCGCTTTTTAGCCGGGGTTGACCCGTCAAAATATTGATAGCTGACCTTCTCCTTATCAAGATACTCACGAATCAGGCTTAAATGGCACTATGCTTTAGATATAACTGACCAGAGTGATAATGCTTCTTATGTTTGGAAACCGAAAGAAGATCTTCGCTGATTACGAGTTAATTTTATTAAACCAGTTTAGTTTGTCTGGTTTTATGGGTTGACATATTTTTTATACGTGATAATAGTGAAGATATCGTTTTATTATGATGTTTTAAAACTGATGGAGTTTTTTTTAAGAAACGGTCAATTTAAAGGAGGAGATAATGAAAAGACTTTTGTGGTTGGGAATTGTTTTGCTGGTGTCGGCACCTTTTAGTAATGCTTTGGCCAAAACTACTTGGCACATGCATCTTAATTATCCGGCGGGCAACTTTCATTCCCAGGGAGCCCAGCGTTTTGCTGACAAGGTTAAGGTTGCGACCGGGGGTGAGCTTGAAATTGTTCTGCATCCGGGCTCTTCATTAGGTTTTAAGGGGCCTGAGCTTCTGCGGGCCGTGGCGGACGGGCAGATCTCCATTGCCGAAGTTCCGACCGGGATGGTTGAGGGTGATGCGCCGATTCTGGCCCTGACGGCTCAGCCTTTTATCTCAAGTAACGCTTTTGAACAGCGGTTGCTCTATCAGTTGGCAAAACCGGTTTATGAAAAGACTTTAAAGCGCTTTAAACAGAAAACTCTTTACACTTCGGTCTGGCCTTTTTCCGGGATCTACACCCAGCGCCCGATCACCTCCCTGGCTGATCTCAAAGGTTTGAAAATGCGGGTTTACGATGGTACCGGCCTTGCATTTGGTAAAGCTACCGGCGTGGCGGCGCGGAAGATGCCTTTCAGCGAGGTCTATCCGGCGATGAAGGCGGGCTTGCTTGATTCTATGTACACATCCTCGGTCTCCGGGGTTGATGCCAAATCGTGGGAAGTGCTGAAATATTTTACCCGGATTAATATTTTGGGGCCGGTCAATATGGTTAATGTCAATCTCGATGCCTGGAACAAACTGCCTGCAAACGTGCAGGAGCAGGTGCTTGAGGTGGCGGTGGCGATGGAAGACGAGATGTGGAATCTGGCTGGAGACATGGATCGCAGCAGTTTAAAAACTTTGCAGGAAAATGGTTTGCAGGTTCTTGATGTCGATAAAAAATTCCGTGCCGAACTTGATCAGGTCGGGGTTGAATTGCGAGGTGTCTGGTTCAAGAAAGCCGGGGGCGATGCCGAGGCGGTGCTAAAACAGTATAATCAAATAACCGGCCGTTAAGAGACTGTTTTATAGCTTTATGGTGAATAATATGCTGCAAATAATAGCAAAAATTGAGCGCCTAAGCGATGTCCTGGCGAAGCTCTCGGCTTTAATCTTGGGGCTCATGACGCTACTTATTCTGGCGGAGATTTTTCTCTGGAATCTATTCAACAAAACCACGTTGATCGCCGATGAGTATTCGGCTTATGGCCTGGCCGCACTTATTTTTCTCGGGGCCGGTTATACCCTGAAAGAGAAGGGCCACATCCGGATTACATTGATTTTAAACCTGCTGCCGCCGCGACTCGCCTTAGTTGTTGAGTTGCTGGCCGGCAGCACGGCGACGCTCTTTGTCGGTTATATCACTTGGCAGCTTATGCGGATGACGCTTTCAGCCTGGCGTTATGGATCAACCTCAGGAACTTTGACCGGAACCCCTTTGTGGGTTCCCCAGGCTCTGATTGTGGTCGGGGCCGCAGTTTTTACGTTGCAGATGGCGGTTGAGACCGTAAAAGTTTTGCCTTTTGCGGCTAAATTGTCAACTCAACCAGCAATCCCAGAGGAACCATAAACGGCGTGGACGGACAAACCTTGATCATGTGTCTGGTGGTTTTCGGGGTTCTGGTCTTAACCTTGAGTGCCGGTATCCATATCGGATTCAGCCTTTTTATTGTCGGTTTCTGCGGCATGACCTTTTTTTCGCCGCTGCCGCCGGGCGGAAATCTTGCTTCTTCGGTCTGGTCAACTGTCAATAAGTGGGAACTGGTGGCTTTGCCACTCTTTATCCTGATGGGTGAAATTCTCTTTCATTCGGGGGTCTCGGAGAAACTTTTCAAAGGTCTGGTGCCCTGGCTCTACCGGCTGCCGGGCGGCCTTTTATTGATGAATATCGTGGCCTGCACATTTTTTGCTGCGGTCTCGGGATCCAGTGCAGCGACAACGGCGACGGTCGGACGCATCACGCTGGCGGAATTTGAAAAACTGGGTTATGATGAGAAATTGGCTATCGGTTCGTTGGCCGGGGCCGGGACGCTGGGGTTTCTTATTCCTCCCAGCCTGATCATGATCGTTTACGCAATTTTAGCCGAGGTTTCAATCGGCAAGATGTTTATCGCCGGAGTCCTGCCCGGTTTTCTCCTGGCTTCAATCTATATCCTCTATATTATCTATCGCGGTATCCGCGATCCCTCAATTGCCCCACGCATGCAGGAGAGTTACAGCTGGAGGGAGCGGTTTATCGCGATCAAAGATCTGCTCCCGCTTATTATTCTCATCTGTATGGTTCTGGGCAGCATTTATGCCGGTTTAGCGACTCCGACCGAAGCCGCTGCTCTTGGGGTCTTCGGGGCATCCCTCTTTGCTTTTGGCAATCGTCAGCTTACAATTAAAGGTCTTTTTGCCTGTCTCCTGGCCGCAGTCAAAACCACTTCCATGATCTGTTTGATTGTCGTGGGGGCCAGTTATCTCTCACGGGTGATGGGTTTCTTAGGCATTCCGGCGGCCCTGACCCAGGCGATTGTCGGACTCGAACTCTCCCCTTATACCTTGATGCTGATGTTGGGTCTGGTCTATGTTGTGCTCGGTTGCATTCTGGATGGTTTTTCAATTGTCGTTATGACCCTGCCGATCGCTTTGCCGATGGCGACAGCTTCCGGTTTTGATCCGATCTGGTTTGGCATCTATCTGATTTTGATGGTTGAACTCAGCCAGATCACACCGCCGGTCGGTTTTAATCTCTTCGTCATTCAGGGGCTGACCGGTAAACCGATCGGCGAAATTGCCATCTATGCCCTGCCCTTCTTTTTCCTGATGGTTTTGACCACAGCCATTATCACGGTTTTCCCCGCAATTGTCCTCTATCTACCGCGCTTGATGAGTGGTTGATTACGGTAGCCTAACTTAATCCTCCTGCAAAAAGCTTGTAAAAATGCTTTTATCATTGGCTTTCAGGTAGGCCTCTTGAGGGGATATCTGTTTTTTTAATAAGAAATCCATGATCGCCTTATCGAGTAACTGCATACCCTCCTTTGACCCTACTTGTATCACCGAAGGAATCTGAAAAGTCTTACCCTCGCGAATCAGGTTGGCGATTGCCGCGTTGCAAAAGAGAAGCTCCAAGGCGGCAAGACGGCCGGGCTGGTCAATTCGCTTCATCAGTTGTTGACAAATGACCCCTTTCAACGATTCCGAAAGCATAGTACGAATTTGGGCTTGTTGTCCAGCAGGAAAG
>JAYEMC010000052.1:9864-22886 GCA_034717935.1 Pseudomonadota bacterium
AGGCATCGATAATTCGGTCAACAGTTTTTGCGGCTGAGCTGGTATGCAATGTGCCAAAAACGAGATGCCCGGTTTCGGCTGCGGTGATGGCTAGCTCAATGGTTTCCAAATCGCGCATTTCACCTACCAATATGACATCAGGGTCTTCTCGCAGCGCGGCCCTTAACGCAACAGCAAAAGACTCTGTATGGGTGCCGATTTCCCGATGGTTGATCAGGCACTTTTTGTTCTGGTGAACAAATTCGACCGGATCCTCAATTGTCAAAATATGATCTTTACGGTTGCGGTTAATATAATCAATGATCGCTGCCAATGTCGTTGATTTGCCGCTTCCGGTTGGCCCGGTGACTAGAACCAGCCCCCTGTTCATCTGGGTGAATTTTTGAATTTGTTCCGGTAAGCCCAGGTCGTCGACTGACAATATCTTCGATGGGATAACCCTGAAAACCGCAGCCAGGCCCCTTTTCTGAACAAAATAGTTGGCCCGAAAGCGCGCAACATCGGGAATCTCATAGGCAAAATCAAGATCATTGTGGGTTAGAAAAAGTTTTTGTTGTTCATCCGTAATGATTTCAAAGAGCAGAGTTTTTAACGTATCGTTTGATATCTCAGGATAATTTAACTCCTCTAATTCGCCATGTTTTCTGATCTTAGCCTTAGATCCTGCACTTAAGTGCAGATCGCTGGCGTCATTGTCCATCATATACTTAAAAAATGCATCAATTTTAGCCATGCTATCCCTAACCATAATAATTGTTGTTCGAAGAGTAACCATTCAGCTAACCCGCAAATTCAGGGTACACAATCTAAGATTTCCTTCGGAGAATCAGGTTGTGTCCCCAGAATTTGCTGAAATGCATCAATATACGGTGCTTTTTTTTACGCTGAATAGTTACTTCGAAGATAACTTTTCTCTGTCTTCAAGGGTGGAAGATAAATCATAAACGGGTTCAACTGTTTGGAATGTAGCACGTTTTCAATAATAGTGTCGAATTTTTTACTTATATACCTGAGTTTAATCGAGGTCATGGTAAAATTAAATAGTCAAGACATTATTCTACTCTGACTCCATTTAATCATTTATATTCTCAATATTATCTATCGCGGTATCCGCGATCTCTCAATTGCCCCACGCATGCAGGAGAGTTACAGCTGAAGGGAGCGTTTTGCCGCGATTGGCGATTTTTGGACCTGACGGATATTCTTTAAAAAAAATTGCTTATTTAATCTTTATATCGGAATTCTGGTTGACTTCACGATAAATTTACTTTAAGTTAAACCTATAGGTATGATAACCAGTGCAGATTTTCTGTAAGTTTTTTGTTCTTTTCAAATACCTAAAAACCAAACGGAGTTTCGGATTCAGGGGAAAAGCTTAACAAATTCACGAACCATTAACAAGGAGGAAAGGTGATGATAATGCGATTAAGAAGGGTTTCATGGATTGTATGTGTCTGTCTGCTTAGTAGTTACGCATTGTTTAGTTCCCTCGTATGTGCGATGGAATTTAATATCCCGCACGTTACAGGAGGGGTGCCCGGCTGGACGGATGAGTTGATTGTTGATAACATGGGCGATGCAACGGAAGATTTCTGGGTTCACCTGTACAAGGACGGCGGGGGTGAAGCACTTAACAGAAAGTTTACTATCCCCTCGATGGAAACCATGACCATCGATTTGAAAGCCTATGCGAGGGATGCGCAGTGCGGTTGTGTTGTCATGGAGAATAGAACGATGCCTCTAAACGGAGTGGTTTGTATGAGATTTCGCCTCCGTTACACGAGCGATACGGGTGGCATTGCCGAGTTCGAACTGAGTCCGATGAACAAGTCTCAACTTGCGTTTAATTTCAGCGAAAATAACGCAATCGATTGGAAGGGGCTGGCCATCATGAATACCGACACGACAACTGCGGCTACTACCACTTTCTATGCGATCTATGGTAATGGAACTCTTTCACCATCCAAAGAGGTTATTATTAACCCCAACTGCAAATTGGTGGGGTTTCATAAGAAGTGGTTTCCTACTATCGATCTGAACGACATTCAAAGTATCATAGTCTCTTCGGTCAGTTCCAGTCTGTGTGGCGTATGTATTTCCGGCTCTTCTGACAGTTCACGATTATTGTTTACAAAAGCGGGAGATGGAACCCGGTTTCGTGAAACCAATATCAATACCCGTTACATGGTGGATACGAAACTTTTGGAAGGCAACTGGGTATTTAACATAACCTTTCCTAATGGCGTTATATGGGCATATTCATACAATATGAACAGGTTGTCCGGGGTAACAAATGCTGAGACCGGATACTTGATAAACGGTCGAAACGGTTTTGGCGAAGCTCTAACTTCTGCTCAATACTGGCCGGTAACTCGAAGTTTCACTTTGACAGATACAAGTTTGATAGAGGATCCAGGATTTACTTACAGGAGGGAATATACTTTCACGCTTGATACCCCATCTTTAGGAACTGATTACTACAGTGTAAGCGGTACAGTTGATTTTTATGTTAACGGTGCACTTCAAAATGCGGGAGTCACGTTCACCGGAATGCAGGTCAGCAGGATCGTAAATAATAATCCTGGTGTGGATGAATAAGAGTTCAGGTCATCCTGCCTCGTTTTACAAGCAGTAATTAATGACGGGGCCGGAAAGCGGATATATGCTTTTTTATTGAAAAGGGTTGAAAAAGCCACCTTCACCAACGAGGGTGGCTTTTTCTATTTGCTTGGCATAGCGGACAACCCCCGCCTGCGGTACGTAGACGTCATCCTGACCAGATGTCACCAGAAGGAAGGTAATTCACCGGGTAAATTGGGAACATCCTCTTTAAGAAAGTCATATTTGAGATAATCTATGTCTGAATCCAATAAATTTCGTTTTGCTATAGATCGGGGTGGTACGTTTACTGATATCTATGCCGAGGTTCCGGGGGAGCCTGGGGTTATGGTGGTTAAACTGCTCTCCGAAGATCCTAAGAACTATCCGGATGCTCCACGGGAAGGGATTCGCCGGATTATCTCTGCGGTTAAAGGCCGGGATTTTGCGGCCGAAGAGTTGCCGACCGAAGAGATCGAGTGGATTCGTATGGGTACCACGGTGGCTACCAATGCCTTACTCGAACGGCAAGGGGCGCGGTGTGCCCTGCTGGTGACTAAGGGGTTTCGTGACCTGCTTAAAATCGGCAATCAGGATCGGCCCCGGCTTTTTGATCTTGAGATTCGGAAACCGGAACTTCTTTACGAAGAGGTTGTCGAAGTTGATGAACGGCTCAGGTTGCTGCTTGATGACGAAGACCCGCAAATTTTGGAGCGAACCGGCTATTCCGTGGTCACCGGGATCACCGGAGAAGAGCTTGCTGTTTTGGAAAAACCCGATCCGGAAAAGATCCGGGCGGCGCTGTTGGACTTGAAGGCCAAAGGTATTGATAGTTTGGCGGTGGTTTTGATTCATGCCTATGCCTGGCCCGAACATGAGTTGTTGATTGGTGAGCTGGCCCGGGAGATCGGTTTTAAACAGATCTCTCTCTCGGCCCAGGTGATGGCGATGGTCAAGATGGTGCCGCGTGGTGATACGGCCATGGTTGACGCCTATTTGACGCCCCATATCCACGCCTACCTTGAAAGTTTCCGTCAAGGTTTTAAGGATGGTTTGACCGGCTGTAATCTACAGTTCATGCGCTCCGACGGTGGTTTGACCTCCGCCGATAATTTTACCGGTAGCCGGGCGATTCTTTCCGGGCCGGCCGGAGGGGTGGTCGGTTATGCGATGACCGCCGCCGGTGTAAAAGAAGAGGGGGTGGAAAAAGAGGGTCGGTTGCCGCAGGTTATCGGGTTTGATATGGGCGGCACTTCGACCGATGTTTCCCGGTTTGGCGGCGAATACGAGCTGGTGCATGAGACCGAGACCGCCGGGGTGCGGATTCAGGCTCCGCAATTGCATATAAAAACGGTGGCCGCCGGCGGTGGTTCCCGACTTTTCTATGTCAATGGAATGTTTAAAGTCGGTCCTGAATCGGCCGGGGCGCATCCGGGGCCGGTCTGTTATCGAAAGAATGGTTTTTTGGCCCTGACCGATGCCAACCTGGTTTTGGGGCGTCTGCAGCCGGATGATTTTCCACACATCTTTGGCCCGGATGAGAATCTGGCTCTTGATCTTGAAGCTTCACGCCGGGCTTTTGCCCGGTTGACCGAAGAGATTAACCGGGACTATGTCAAACAGGGCCGCGACCCCATGACTCTCGAAGAGGTGGCCTACGGTTTTATCCAGGTTGCTAACGAGGAGATGGTGCGCCCGATTCGTGAGATTTCGGTCTTGCGCGGTTTTGATATCAAGGAACACATTTTAGCAACTTTCGGCGGGGCCGGGCCGCAACACGCAGTCGCAATGGCTCGGGTTTTGGGGATTAATCGAATAGTTATTCATCGTTACGCCGGGATTTTGTCGGCCTACGGTATGGGGTTGGCTGATGTTGTGGTTGAACGGCAGCGTCCGGCGGCCGAAATTCTCTCGGCCGGGAGCCAACCAGAACTTTTTGTCGGTTTAGAAGAGTTACGCCACGCAGCGGAAGCCGAACTTAAAAGCCAGGGTTTTGCTTCAGCTGTAATCAGCTCAGCCCTTTATCTGAACCTGCGCTATCAGGGAACTGATACGGCTTTAATGATTGCGGCTCCCGAGGATGGTGATTTTGCCCGAAAATTTGCGGCGCTCTATCAACGTGAATTTGGTTTTACCCTGTCTAAACGCGATATTGTGGTGGATGATATCAGGGTAAGAGCCGTGGCTGCCGGGGCCGGTTTGCGCGGTCACCGATTGGCCGAAGCGACCGCCCCGGCGCGGCTTGAGCGCATGGTCTCCTGCTATTTTGCCGGAGGTTGGCAGTCAACCCCGGTCTATCGTTTGGAAAAACTTCTTGCCGGGCATGAAATTTCCGGGCCCGCCCTGATCATGCACGATACCGCCACGGTGCTCATCGAACCGGATGCCGAAGCCCGGATAAGTCGAAGTGGTGATATCGAAATCAGGGTTGATCGTGAGGTGAGTGCGCTAGATGCGGCGACGGCGGTTGATCCGGTACAACTTTCTATTTTTAGTAATCTTTTTATGTCGATTGCGGAACAGATGGGGCGAACCCTGCAAAAAACTTCGATCTCAACCAATATCAAGGAACGTCTCGATTTTTCCTGTGCCCTCTTTGGTCCGGGTGGTGAATTGGTGGCCAATGCTCCGCATCTGCCGGTTCATTTAGGGGCCATGAGCGAAGCGGTTAAGGCGCAAATTTTATTGTATGACGGGGTTTTTCATGAAGGCGACGTTTTGGTTTCCAATCATCCTGCCGCAGGCGGCAGTCATCTGCCGGATATTACGGTTATAACCCCGGTTTTAAAAGATGGCAAAGCGATCTTTTTTGTCGCCAGCCGCGGCCACCACGCCGATGTCGGCGGTATCTCGCCTGGTTCGATGCCGCCTTTTTCCCGCTCTCTTGAGGATGAAGGGGTGGCGATCAGATCTTTTAAACTGGTTGCCGGCGAGATTTTTCAGGAAGAGGGGATCAGCGCTTTGTTGAAATCGCCGGGCGATCTGATCCGGGGCGACGATGAGAAAAAAGTCAGCGGTACCCGGACGCTGGCTGATAACCTCTCCGATTTGAAAGCCCAGGTCGCCGCCAATAGCAAAGGTATTGAACTTATTTCAGAGATGATAGAGCACTATTCTCTCGCTGTGGTTCAGGCCTATATGCGGCATGTTCAAGAGAGTGCCGAAAGCGCAGTCCGCCGCAGTCTCAGGGCGTTGGCCGACACTGTAGCCGGAGTCGGGGATGATGCGGAAAATTTAGCTCCGGCCGTAATCCGGGCTCAAGATTTTATGGATGACGGGACGCCGATTTGCTTGACTTTGACGATTGATCATCAAACCGGCAGCGGCATTTTCGATTTTGCCGGAACCGGTCTTCAGGTATGGGGCAATACCAATGCTCCTTTAGCCGTGACCAAATCGGCGATTCTCTACGCCCTGCGCTGTTTGATCAAGGAGGAATTGCCGTTAAATCAAGGGGTTCTGGTGCCGATCGAGATTCGGGTTGCACCCGGTTGTCTGCTCGATCCCGATGCCGAAGCCGCCGTTGTCGGCGGTAATGTTTTGACCTCGCAACGTGTTGTCGATGTTATTTTAAAAGCTTTCGGCGTGGCGGCGGCCTCGCAGGGTTGTATGAATAATCTCACATTCGGAAACCGGAACTTTGGTTATTACGAAACCCTGGGCGGCGGTGCCGGAGCTGGCCTCGGTTGGCATGGACAATCCGGCGTCCACACCCATATGACCAATACCCGGATCACCGATCCCGAGATTTTGGAGCGCCGTTACCCGGTGTTATTGCGTGAATTCTCGCTTCGTCCCGACTCCGGCGGTGCCGGTCAATTTCGCGGCGGCGACGGCCTGGTGCGAGAGCTCGAATTCCTCGCCCCTCTAAATGCCGCCATCCTCTCCGAGCGCCGGGTTTTTGCCCCCTATGGTCTTCGCGGCGGCAGTCCCGGAGCTCGGGGCAAAAACACCTTCATTCGGGCCGATGGTCGCAAAGTCAATTTGGGCGGCAAAAATGAGATAAAAGCCGCCGTCGGTGACCGCTTGCGTATTGAAACTCCTGGTGGTGGTGGGGTCGGGCGTGTGGATGAGTAGTTTTAAGTGGGGGTCGTTTCAATATTTTTTTACCTTGCTTGCAGGATTGCCAAAAATTCTTTACCGGCGAGTTTTAAGGGTCCGTTATTGTTAATGATGGTAAATGTTTCAGTCTGATTCTCAAGTTTGATAAAATCTTTAGCCGATTGCATACGTTCTTCAATGTTTGCCGGGTTGTCTCGCCGACGTGCCTGTAGGCGTTCGCGTAATAGATCGTGATCGGCCTGAACCAAGATTGCATGTAATCCGGGATAATCTCTTAGTGCTTGGGGCAAATATTGGCGTGAACCATTAATAACCACTCCTCTTCCCTCATCTAACCAAGTGTCAATCTCTTTGCTGATGCCGTATCGGCAGCCGTGACGATTCCAGTGCATTGCGAAATAGTCATTTTTAAGTAGTCGGTCAAATTTCGCCAGCTCGATGGCGTGATGATTTCCATCACTTTTAGGGTCGGTTGGGCGCGTAATGTAACGTTTTGCAAATTTGATTGACTTTGGCTTGGTGAGATGTTGTCGGGCATATCGAATCAGGCTGTCTTTACCGGCTCCCGAAGCTCCTATTAAATAGAAGAGTTGTCCTGATTTTGGCATGATTTAATGATTCCGAGGTTATTGTAGGCAGCTTAAAGATGTTATTGCCTAATTTATAACTGTTGTAGGTATAAATGTCAACTGGTCTGGAGCCTGATTTGTGATTATAAAAATGTCGGCAGTGGTTGGAATTGGATCTGGATTAATTGAAAAGGTGACTCGAAGTCGAAATTGTGATATTCAGCCATTTCTTTAGAATGAAGTAGTTAACCGGTTAAGTCATTCAGGTTTGATCAGGCAATAATTTTGTCTTCGGTTGATCTGGAGCAGGAGAGTTTTTTATGGTTTCTTCGCCTCACTCATTTGATTTTCCACCCTATCGTCCACCTTCAGAAGCCCAGAGTATGTTACTTCGGGTAACTCATGGTTGTCCTTGGAACAAGTGTGCTTTTTGTTCGATGTATAAAAAATATCCTTTCGCCCGTAAATCAATGGCTGAAATCAAGGCTGATATAGATCTTATGCCTGCGGTTTATGGAACTTACGCCAATCATGTATTTCTTGGTGATTCCAATAGCTTGCTTTTGTCAGCGGCGGCACTGGTTGAGATTCTTAAGCATCTTTACAGTGTCTTTCCCGGGCTTAAACGGGTGACCTCCTATGCTCGGGCTAAAACCGTGATGAAAAAATCACTGGAAGATCTTAAGGCCATCCGGGAGGCCGGGTTGACCAGGTTACATATTGGTCTTGAGAGCGGTTCGGATGCGGTCTTAAAAATGATCCGTAAAGGGGCGACGGCTGATGAAATAATTGCCGGCGGTCTCAAATCCAAGGAGGCGGGTTTTGATTGTTCTATTTATGTTTTGCTCGGGATTGGCGGTATGGAGCAGACCAAGGATCATCGTCAGGGAACAATTCGAGTACTTAACGCCATAGATCCTCATTTCATCAGGGTCAGGACTTTGACTCCGATCCCGAAATCGGATATTGCCAAATGGATTGCCGAGGGCAGCTTTACGCAAGTCTCACCTCTGGTCAGTATCGAGGAGGAGCGTGATATTGTTGCCGGCTTGGAAGTGACTTCTCGCTTCTTAAATGACCATTCTTCCAATATTGTTCCACTTGATGGGAAACTGCCTGAAGATAAGGAGCACATGCTGCAAGCTTTGGGACAGGGAATTATTTATTGTCAAAAAAATGAAGTTGGTTATGCCGACTATCGATATTTATAATAAAGAGGTAATGTTATGAGGGTTGATGGACGTAATCCGGATCAGTTACGCAAAATCGAGATCATTCCCGGTTTTCTCGATCATCCGGCTGGTTCAGTTTTGATTTCCTGTGGCCAGACTAAGGTTTTATGTTCGGCCAGTGTTGAGGATGGGGTGCCTAAATTTCGCCGTGATTCGGGTGGCGGCTGGTTGACAGCCGAATATGCGATGTTGCCGGCCAGTACTCACGAACGTTCCGGTCGCGAGATTAATCGCGGGCGTCAGGGGGGGCGAACCCTTGAAATCCAGCGGCTTATCGGCCGTAGTTTACGCGCGGTTACCAATCTTGACGTTTTGGGAGAGCGCACAATTATTCTTGATTGTGATGTCATTCAGGCTGATGGCGGAACCCGTACAGCATCTGTCAGTGGTGCTTTTGTCGCTCTTGGATTAGCCTTGTTGAAGATCAAACCGGAGATGGCTGAGAACTGGAAACCGTTGCACAGTCGCCTGGCGGCGGTCAGTGTCGGGATGCTTAAAGGCGAGGCGCTACTTGATTTGAACTATCCGGAAGACTCTACGGCTGATGTCGATATGAATGTCATTATGACCGATAAAGATGAGCTTGTCGAGATACAAGGGACGGCGGAAGAACATCCTTTCAGCCGGCAGAAGATGTCGCTCATGCTTGATTTGGCCGAAAAAGGAATTGCCGAGATTATTGAACAATCCGACAAGGAGATTTTTCAAGGTCGTCTTGATAGTATGATTTTGTAACTGTTCAGGTGCCCACCATAAAGCTATAGCTAATAGCAGAGAGCCTCGCTTCGCCCACATGAACGGGGTCACCACTCCAAGAGTGCTTCCTCGCTGCGCTCACGGCGAAGCCTGGGGTGCTGAAGCACCTTGTACCAGCACCCTAGGAGCCTGTCCGAGAATGTCTTTTTTCCCCAGCTCGGCGTTATTTTTTGAAAATAATGCTCGAAATACTAGGTGTATGTCTGTGCTTATTGTCAAAAAATGCCTTGATCTGAGAAAAAAATCCTATTCTCGGACAGGCTCCTAATCCCGGCAGGTCGAAATACACGAAAGGTTTTTCATGGTTTTCGGCTTTTTTTCGTGTATTTCGTGGTCCCGCTTTTGATTTTCCTACATCCGTCCTCTTTTACCTTTACCACCCTTACCGCCACGGCGACGACCTTTGTGGCCTTTTTTGAGCATTGTGTCACGCTGTGCCTGGCTCAGGCTGCTGAAAAAGGCGACTCTGGCATCGGTTACGTTATTAAACTCTTCCGTAAAATTACCCTGATACTCTGCCTTCAGTTTCTCGCCAGCCCCTTTGAAATCAGGGGTTTCAGCTGCCAGTTCAGCTCGCATAAGCATGTGGTTACGAGCCATCGTCCGGAGCCGGGTACCTTCGTCCAGGTTGTCGCCTTGTTGTAGACAGAGGTTGCGCAGCTCGAGCATCCCGGTTTTCATCTCATCCCAGAGTTTCGTCTGGTTCTCGTTGAGATTGAGCGATTCTTTGACCTCTTCCGCCCGCTGGGCAAAATTGGCGCCTGAACCGTGACCACTCCCCGATCCCCAGCTCCAGCCGGTAGCCGGTAAAGCCAGAAATAGAGCAATCATAAAAGTGACGGCCAGTGTGAGTGACTTGCGGTTGGTTGAATTTTTAGTGATGTTCATGGTAATTCTCCTTTTTCAATTAACGGTTGAAAAACATTTTAATCCGGTTTTGATATTCTGGAATTTAGTCTGCCAATGTAAAACTTTTATGTTCTTTTAAAACTTTTTTGTAAAGCTTTTGTAAAAGTTATTCCATTTACCGAAAAATCGGCTATGATAGAGTTATGGAAATTCTTCTGATCGATGATGATGAAAAGCTCTGCCGTCTGATTCGGGCTTATCTGGAGCCGATGGGGTTTGCGGTTGAGGTGGCTCATGGTGGGCAAGCCGGGCTGGATTTGGCAAAGCATGGTTCATTTGACGCCGTCCTGCTCGATGTCATGTTGCCGGAGCTTGACGGTTTTGAAGTGTTGCGGCAATTGCGGCAGCATTCCAAGGTGCCGGTTCTGATGCTGACAGCCCGAGGCGATGAGACCGACCGGATTGTCGGGCTTGAGATGGGGGCCGATGACTATCTGCCGAAAACCTTCTCTTCAAGAGAGTTGTTGGCGCGGCTCCGGGCCGTCATCCGGCGCAGTAAAATTGTTGAAACTGAGCCTGAGCCCGCAAAGGTTGCGGCTGAAACTGTTTTGGCTGAGAAACTTCACATCAGAGATCTGGTTATCGATAGAGCTGCTCGCACTGTGTATCAGAGTGCTGAATCTTTAGCTTTGACCGCGATTGAGTACGACCTGTTGCTGGCGATGGTTGAAAACTGCGGTCGCATTCTCTCCCGGGATCGCCTGCTTGATCTGGTTGCCGGGCGTGACTATACGGTTTATGATCGCTCAATAGATGTTCATATATCATCGTTGCGTCGTAAACTTAACGATAACCCCAAAGATCCCAACTATATTAAAACAGTGAGAAGTGCCGGTTATATGTTTATAAAATGAAAACCGCCAATTTCCTCGATTGCTGCGTTAGGCTCAAAATTTAATCCTCGGAATACTTAGTGTATACCTGCGGTTAAAGTTTTCGCCTGCCTTGCACTCAAGAAAATTGTCAGGTTTTCGGTCAGGTGAAGTTTTGTTTTTTAGACGATCAATCTTTATTAAGCTTTTAAGCTGGTTTTTTCTCAACCTCATCTTCTTGGGTCTTATTCTGATCCTCTTTTTTCAGATTCAATTCTATGTACCGCCGGACTCATTTTTACGTTTGCATGCGGAGAAAGAGACCGCTTCATTGCGTCATCTTATTCGGCATGAGCTGACCCGGATGCCGCGGTCGCAGTGGGATGAGTTGCTGGCTCGTTATGGTCAAGCTTTTGCCGTGGATCTTTCACTTTTTACACCGGATGGTCACAAACTTGCGGGTAGTTTCGAGGAACTGCCGCCAAAAGTGTTGGTAAAGATAAAATCCTGGTCGAGCAAATGGGGGGTGTATCCTTTACGGGGTTGGCGTAAGGGGCGAGGGAGGCGTCAAGGTTTAGCCAGGCATGAATATCAGCTCTCTTCAGAAGCGCCTCCCCGGCCTCCGGGGCGACGCTTTTTCAGGGAGCGCAGTTGGAACCCAACCCGTTATTGGCTCGGAGTGCCGGTGCCGATTCTCAATCCCGAAGGCAGCGGTTTTGTCCCGACAATTCTTCTGGCGGCAACCGATTCTCTTTTTGCATCAGCTCTCTATCCCAACCCCTTGCCCTGGGTTGCTGCGGCGTTGTTGATTGTTCTTTTCTCGCTGCTCTGGTGGTGGCCTATGGTACGTCATATTACCCGGCCTTTGCGCGAGATGAATCGGGCAACCGAAGAGATTGCTCAAGGTTGCCTCAAAATTCAGCTTGATGAAAAACGGATCGATGAAATTGGCTGTCTGGGACGTTCGATTAACCATATGGCGATGCGTCTTGACGGATTTATTACAGGTCAGAAACGATTTTTAAGCGATGTTGCCCACGAGCTCTGTGCCCCCTTGGCCCGTTTGCGTCTGGGACTGGCAGTTATGGAAAAGAGCATCGATGACGAGCAACAGCAGGGGTTTGCCGATGTTGAGGAGGAAGCTGAAAAGATTGCCGAGTTGGTTGATGAGGTTTTAGCTTTTTCCCGGGCCGAATTACGCCCTGAGGCGGTGACTCTGATCTCGATCTCGGTTAGCGAGATTGTCGATCGGGTAATGGTTCGGGAAAAGTGGGCCGGAGACCATTTTCAGTTGCGCCTTGAACCCGATTTGATGGTTAAAGCTAATGCCGAATTATTGCATCGGGCTCTGGTCAATTTGCTGCGCAATGGGTTACGTCATGGCGGTTCTGATCGCGTGATCGAGATTAGCGCCACCCGGCGTGGGTCTGGAGCTATTATTGAAGTTCGGGATTATGGTCCCGGTGTACCGGAAGCAGAGCTTGAACGTATTTTTGAGCCTTTCTATCGCCTTGAGCCCGACCGCAACCGCAGATCCGGCGGCAGCGGCCTCGGCCTGGCCATCGTCAAAACCTGTATCGAAGCCTGTCAAGGCAAAGTCCGGGCTTCCAACGTTACACCTTCAGGTCTCAGCGTAACTATTGAGCTTCCGGTTGCTTGATTGCTCAATGATAAGGGTAGAAAATATAAAATAATAGAGAAACCGCAGCTAGCAGCCACATGCCGGGGTGTATTTGCCGGGCGTCACCGGAGCCGATTTTCATGATTGGGTAGATGATGAAGCCAGCTGTGATACCGATTCCGAGATTGTACGTAAACGACATTAAAGTGATCGTAATAAAAGCGGGAATCCATTCGCTGTAATCGCTAAAATCAATTTTGCCGATCAGGCTCAGCATCATGCCACCGACAATAATTAAAGCCGGGCCGTAAGCATAGGCGGGAACTGCGGTCAGTACGGGGGCGAAAAAGAGGCATAAAAGGAGGGCCATTGCGGTGACAACTGCAGTTAAACCGGTGCGGCCGCCGGCTTCAATTCCGGCAGCGGATTCGATGTAAGTGCCGGTTGTGGTGGTTCCGAGAAG
>JAYEMC010000053.1:0-5376 GCA_034717935.1 Pseudomonadota bacterium
GTAAGCGGGAAAATTCTCATCCATACCTTGCAAAATAGGGCCCAGAAGACGGTGATCGAGATCGGTAATTGCTTGGAGTTTTTTCTCTAAACTGCCCTCATGCGAAGCCTCGTCCGGGGCCTCGACATGGAGATAGAGAAAATCGCTCTCTTTAAGGGCGTCGATCGCATAAGCCGCCTTATTTTCGTAATTGGTATCGAGATAACCGGTAGCCCCCGGCACATCAATCACTTTCATACCGGCTAAAACGCCGATTCCCTTAATCAGGTCAACGGCCGAAATCACGGCTCCCGAGGTTCCGTAAAGCTTGCTGAAAGGATCAAGCCGAGGACGTTTGCCCTGGCCCCAGAGCCAGATCGAATTAGCCGTCACTTCACCCCGATCAAGACGTTCGCGAAATTTGCTCATCTGGTGAATAATCATCTGTGACGAAGTAATCAACTGCAGCAGCAGCGAGCCCATACCTCCCGGCAGATGATCAACTATCTCCTGGCCGATAATATCATGCGGCGGCATCAGAGCAACCTTCTCAAGCTCCTCGGGACAGTTTCTGATAACCATCAGATGGCGATAACTGATGCCGGGAAAAAACTCAAGCTCATCGGTCTGCAAATCCCGATTTAAGGCGGCAATAATCTCATGCGCCTCGGCCGTCGGAATATGACCGGCGCTGAAATCGTGCATGAAGCCACGGGCCTGATGGTGCAGGATATTAACCAGGTTGCAACGAAAGGCAACATCGTCCGGGCCCAACTCAATCCCCATATTGGCGGCCTCCAGAGGAGCCCGGCCGGTGTAGTACTCTTGGGGACTATAACCAAAGACCGAAAGGTTGGCGACATCACTGCCTGCCGGAAAGCCTTCGGGAACGGTCACCGCCGTCCCCAGCTCAGACTTTTTGGCAAGCTCGTCAAGGTGTGGGGTTCGGGCCGCCATCAGCGGAGTTTTACCATCAAGCTCCGCCAGAGGCTCATCAGCCATGCCGTCACCTAAAAGCACTAGATATTTATATTTATTACTCATGAATCATTTCCGTTTTTTTTAAAAAATTTACGCACGGTTACTTGATTGCCGCTCTCGTTAAAAGAGAATTCATCAAAAAAATTGCCCGCCATAATAATGCCGCGACCATGCGGTTTGAAAAGATTCTCGGGATCCCCCGGATCCGGCAGGCTGTGCCAATCAAAGCCAGGTCCCTGATCTCGAATTACACAGGTAAAGGAATCAGCCGCAATGATCACCTCAATTGTTACCCGACGCCGGCTAAACCGCGACTCAAAAGAGCGTCGCTTGAGAAAATCAAGGTAGTCATTACGCTGTTTCAACTCGGAATTAAGTTCCAGATTGCCATGTTCAATCGCATTAATAATAAGCTCATGCAACCCCATCCGCATACCCGGCAGGTGACTGCGGGGTATGCGGCAAGAGAGCTTTATCTCGTCGGCCAAACCACCGACTAAGGGCTGAACTAATTCAATATCGTTGCCAATTTCAAAAACCAGCGTCTTCTTGACCAAATTCCGGTAGACCTGGATCGTCTTGTGACCCTCATCGGCCAAAAGCTTTACTTTACGAACCGAAGTGCTGACTTCCTTGACCCCGAACGGTTTTTCAAAGTAATCGAGGGCTCCCTGTTTCAAGGCCTGAATGATCTCTTTCTTGGTGCCATGCCCCGAGGTCACAATAAAGGGCGTATCGGGAAAATCCTGACTCGCCAGGCGCATGAACTCAATCCCGTTAAGGCGCGGCATCTTAATGTCGGTGATCACTAAAATGACATCATCATGATTCTCCTGCAGAGCCTCTAACGCCTCCTGACCATCAGCATAAGTATCGGGGATCAGATTTTCATGCCTGACGATACGTTCAAGGATATCGCGAACATCAACTTCATCATCAACAATTACTACCCGATCTCTGATCATCACCAACCTCCAGACCGCCTTACTTCCAGCACCCCTTTAAATCATAATCACGGGATGGCTAAGTAAAAATTTCGATAGACAAGATGTTGTAGTATTTCAGGCGCGAGACTATACAGGTAGTATGTCGAGTGTCTGGAATACTACAACAACGCAGGATATCGGAACTTTTTACAACGCCATCAAATCTTCAATCGTAAAAAGGGTCTCTAGTTCAATTCCATGCTCACGCAACAGTGCCGCCCCACCTTCAAGCCGATCCACCATAGTCAAAGCCTGCACGACTTTCAAGTCATGAGCTTGAGCCCGCTCAACCGCCTTGAGCAAAGAACCACCACTGGTTACGACATCCTCAACAATAGCTACCGAATCTCCAGCTTGAAAATTTTTGTCACCCTCAAGCCAGAGCTGTTTACCGTGGCCTTTGGGTTCTTTACGAATCAGAAAAGCGTGCAGGGGATCATCTTTATAAGCGCTGACAACACTGACCGCCGCAACAATGGGATCGGCCCCCATCGTCAAACCGCCGACGCCCTTAATCGAAACCCCGACGGCCTTGGCCTTTTCTGCTATCCTCTCATAAAAAAGGTGCCCCACCAAAAAAGCACCCCGCGCATGGCAACTCGTCTGTTTGCCGTCAATATAGTAATTACTCTTTTTCCCCGAAGTCAGGGTTACCGCCCGCTCCTCATAGGAGAGCCGGTACAAAAGCCCAAGAAGCTCCTCTTCATATGTCATCATCAACCTCAAATACAAAATAAAAAAAGGTACAAGGTTCTCCAGCGATTGTCAAGTAATTAATAAAGGGTCAATAAAGGGGTCAAGTCTCAACACTTGACAGAAAGATCTTTGTTGTGTTATGTCAAACGTCATAACACATAAGGAAATATGCAATGGCTCGTCCTTTAAGAATTGAATACCCTGGCGCCTACTATCATGTTACATCGAGAGGAAATGAGCGAAAAGACATTTTCTGGAGCTCACAGGATCGCAGAAAGTTTCTTTCTTATCTGGAATCTGCAGTTGTTCGTTATGGGGCGACAATCCATGCGTGGACCCTCATGAGCAACCATTATCACCTACTGATAGAAACGCCGTCAGGCAACCTGTCACAAATTATGCGGCACATCAATGGAGCCTATACTACTTATTTCAATGTTAAACAACAGCGAAGCGGTCATCTGTTCCAGGGCAGGTACAAGGCAATACTTATAGATGCTGATAATTATGCTACCGAATTGTCTCGTTATATCCATTTAAACCCGGTACGTGCGGGGATAGTCGACAAACCCGAAGATTACCCCTGGTCCAGCTATAAAAGTTATATAGGCCGGGAAAAAACTCCAGAGTGGCAAAAAACCGAATTTATTCTTGGCTATTTTAACGGTCACTCATCAGGTGAAGCGAAAATAAAATACATGAATTTTGTCGAAGATCTTCTCGGAAAAGAGTACGTTAGTCCAATGAAAGCAACGATCGCTTCAACAATATTGGGGAATGAGAATTTTACGCGTAGAATTAGCAGGATGTACCTAGGTGTAAACCGCACAGACCGCAACGTCCCGGCAGTAAAGATACTAACAACAAGACTGTCACTGGATGAAATTATCGATATCATCAAAAAGGAACTTGGCGAAAATGAAGATTTGATAAAAAAGATGACTCTTTTTTTCTGCCGAAAATATAGTGGGGCCAAACTCAAAGAAATTGGAGAACGATTTGATATGAGTGAAGCCGCGGTGTCACAAGCATGCCGCAGACTGGAATTGCTGGCAAAGCAAGATCAACATTTAGAAAAATTACTGAGCCGCTTGGATGACACATTGAATCGCGTTTAACGTTGAGACCTGACCCCTTTATTTTTCTGGCAAAATTGATGACTGTATGTTATTTGCACTCTTTCTTTTAACAGTATAAATTTTTAACGATGGTAGATGCCTGACTCACTCCATAGCCAACTGAATTTCTTTAGACACTGCATCCAGAAAAAAAACTTTTGGATCCTCCTGGCTACGGATATAGCTCTCATCATCGCCGCGCACGGTAGCGCTTTCCTGATTCGTTTTCCGAACGGATTTGGCGCCCCCTCTTTCAACTACCCCTTTACGGCCACACTGCCCCTGTTAATCGCCATCAAAATCCCCATATTCTATGCTTTCGGACTCTATCGCGGAATGTGGCGCTACACCAGCCTAAACGACCTGTTCAACATTTTCAAAGCGTCATCTATCGCCTTTTTCGTTATCGTTGCCGTCATCCTCTTTGTCAACCGCTTCGATGGCTACCCCCGATCCATTTTCTTTTTGGATGCAATTTTCACGTTTCTTCTGATCAGCGGCCACCGCGTCGCCATCCGCTTCTTCTATCAAAAGATAGAAGGCTCTCGCACTCTGGTCGCAAGCCGCCATCATGAAGGAAAAAAACGCCTCCTTCTTATTGGGGCCGGAGATGCTGCCGAACAGATCATCCGTGAAGTCCAAAGCAATCCGGCTCTACCTTATACGATTGTCGGCCTCGTCGACGACAACCCCGCAAAAATCGGCCTGAAGATCCACAACATCCCGGTTCTCGGACTAATTGATGATCTTAATGAGCACTGTGCCCGAGTACGTGCCGAAGAGCTCCTCATTGCCGTCGCCGCCCTCACCGGCGAGCAAATGAAACGCCTTAATGAACTCTGTCGATTGACCCGCATCGAATATAAGGTTCTGCCCGGACTGGGTGAACTTATCAACGGCCGCGCTACCATTAAAGCAATTCGTGACATCTCCTACAAGGATCTTCTCAGTCGTAAAGAAATCTACCTCGACCAAGACGAAATCGGCAATTTTTTAACCGGAAAAACTATTCTTATCACCGGTGCCGGCGGCTCCATCGGTTCAGAACTATGCCGCCAGATCATTCGCTACCAACCTGCCCAACTCCTTCTCTTTGACGCCGGGGAAGAGAACCTTTACCGCATTCAAATGGAGCTCGAACACGAACTCAACTTCACTAACTGCCGCCCGATCCTCGGCAAGATTCAAAATTTTAACCTCCTCAACACAATTATCGAACATCACAAACCATCAATAATCTTCCATGCCGCAGCCTATAAGCATGTCCCCCTCATCGAACTTAATCCCTGGGAAGCGATCTTTAATAATATCAAAGGCTCCCAGTGCCTGGTAGAAGCCGCCATCATCCATAACGTGGAACGCTTCGTTCTGGTCTCCAGCGACAAAGCCGTGCGCCCGACAAATATCATGGGAGCTTCCAAACGCCTCTCGGAACTTATCATGTTAGCCTGCACTAAAGAGAAATGGGACGGCGCCCTGACCCGTGCCGTACCTGCGCAAAAACACCACCACACTATCTTCCAGGCGGTTCGCTTCGGCAATGTTCTCGGCTCTTCCGGCTCGGTTATCCCCCTTTTTAAACGCCAGATCGAGCTCGGCGGGCCAGTCACCATTAC
>JAYEMC010000054.1:0-5333 GCA_034717935.1 Pseudomonadota bacterium
ATTTTTTGAGCATAACGCAGATATGGGAAAAAAAGACGTTCTCGGCCAGGCTCCTGATATTAAACTTTACATAAACCTTAATCCATATCTCCAAGGGAGGGCTGCATGCCTAAACGCAAAGACATCAATAAAATTCTGATTATCGGTTCCGGCCCCATCGTTATTGGTCAGGCTTGCGAGTTTGACTACTCCGGCACCCAGGCCTGTAAAGCTTTAAAAGGGCTCGGTTACGAGATTGTGCTGGTCAACTCCAACCCGGCCACAATTATGACCGACCCGACAGTTGCCGATGTCACCTATATCGAACCTTTAAACCTCGCCACCATAACCGAGATTATCGCCAAAGAACGACCTGACGCCCTGCTCCCCAATCTCGGCGGTCAGACCGCCTTAAACCTCTCATTTGCCCTCTCCCGAGAAGGTGTTCTTGAGCAGCATGGGGTTAAAGTAATCGGCGTCAATATCGATGCCATTGAACGCGGCGAAGATCGCCAGGAGTTCAAGAATACGATGGCCCGTCTCGGCATTGAGGTAGCGGCCAGTGAGATTGCCACCAACCTCAAAGAGGCTGAAGCTATTGTTGAGAAGATGGGACTGCCGGTAGTTATTCGTCCGGCCTACACGATGGGTGGCACCGGCGGCGGTTTTGCTTACAATAAGGATGAGTTTAAGACCCTCGCAATCCGGGGACTGGCCGCCAGCCCGGTAGATCAAATTTTGGTCGAGGAGTCGGTCTTGGGCTGGGAAGAGCTCGAACTTGAGGTTGTCCGCGATGCCAAAAACCAAAAAATCACGGTCTGTTTTATTGAAAATGTCGACGCCATGGGAGTTCATACCGGCGACTCCTTCTGTACGGCCCCGATGCTGACGATCTCTAAAGAGCTCCAGGATCGTCTGCAAAAACAGTCTTACGATATCGTTGATGCAATTGAAGTTATCGGCGGCACCAACGTCCAGTTCGCCCATGACCCGAAAACCGGAAGAGTCGTGGTTATCGAGATCAATCCCCGCACCTCGCGCTCCTCGGCCCTGGCTTCCAAAGCCACTGGTTTTCCGATCGCCTTGATCTCCGCCATGCTCGCCTGCGGCCTGACGTTGGACGAAATCCCTTACTGGCGGCTCGGCACCTTAGAGAAATACAGCCCCTACGGGGATTACGTCGTGGTCAAATTTGCGCGTTGGGCTTTTGAGAAGTTCAAAGACGTTGAAGACCGTCTCGGCACCCAGATGCGGGCTGTCGGCGAGGTCATGAGTATCGGCAAAAACTACAAAGAATCGTTCCAGAAAGCGATTCGTTCACTTGAAAACGGCCGCCCCGGCCTCGGTTTTGCCAAGGATTTCAACCAAAAGAGCCTTGAAGAGCTGATGGAGATGCTGCATGAGCCGAGCAGCGAACGCCAATTCATTATCTATGAAGCCCTGCGCAAAGGGGCAACAATTGCGAACCTGCATCAACTCACCCATATCAAAGCCTGGTTTCTAGAACAGATGCAGGAGCTCGTCCAACTCGAAGAAAAAATCCTGCAATTTAAGGGTTCGCTGCCGCCGGATGAGCTCCTTAAAGAAGCTAAGAGGGATGGTTTTGCCGACAAATATCTGGCTTCAATCCTGGACTTGTCGGAGACCGTAATTCGTGAAAAGCGGTTAGCACTTAACCTTAATGAAGCCTGGGAGCCGGTTCCGGTCAGCGGCGTTGAAGATGCAGCCTACTATTTCTCCACGTATAATGCACCAGACAAAGTTTCCGTCAGCAAAAATCGCAAAATCATGATTTTAGGCGGCGGCCCCAACCGCATCGGCCAAGGAATTGAGTTTGACTACTGCTGTGTCCACGCCGCCTTTGCTTTGCGCGAGGCCGGTTATGAAACCATCATGGTCAACTGTAACCCGGAAACCGTCTCGACCGACTATGACACCTCCGACAAACTCTACTTTGAGCCCCTGACGGTCGAGGATGTTCTCGCGATCTACGACAAAGAGAAGCCGGACGGTGCTGTCTGCCAGTTTGGGGGACAAACACCACTCAACCTGGCGTCAGAGCTGGAAAAGGCCGGGGTCAAAATTTTGGGCACCTCACCGAAAACCATCGACCTCGCCGAAGATCGTGATCAATTCAACCAGATGATGAAAAAACTTGGGATCCCGCAGCCGGAAGCGGGCATGGCCAGCACTCTGGATGAAGCCTTAGAGATCGCCGAAAGAGTCGGCTACCCCCTGATCGTCCGACCCTCTTATGTCCTTGGCGGCCGGGGCATGGAGGTTGTTCATGATCAGGAGATGCTCCGCGAATATGTTGGGAAGGCCACGGATGCCACCCCGGAACGTCCGATTCTGGTTGACAAATTCCTCGAAAATGCAATTGAAGCCGAAGCGGATGCCATCGCCGACGGCGAGGATGCCTTCGTCCCGGCGGTCATGGAACATATCGAGCTGGCCGGGGTTCACTCCGGCGATTCGGCCTGCGTTATTCCACCAATCAATATCCCTCTGTGCCATATCGACACAATCGAGGAGTATACCAAAAAAATTGCGGTTGAAATGAAGATTGTCGGCCTCATGAATATCCAGTACGCGATTGCCGACGACCGGGTCTATATCCTTGAAGCCAACCCCCGCGCCAGCCGCACCGTTCCCTTGGTGAGCAAGATCTGCAATATCTCTATGGCAAGGCTGGCAACTGAAGTGATGCTCGGCAAGAAATTGCGCGATCTTGATCTGAAGCGTCGACCAATAACCCATTTCGGAGTTAAAGAAGCGGTTTTCCCCTTCAATATGTTTCCCGAAGTCGACCCCCTGCTCGGCCCGGAGATGCGTTCTACCGGTGAAGTCCTGGGCCTGGCCGACAACTATGGCCTCGCTTTTTTCAAAGCCCAGGAGGCGGCCGGACAAACCCTGCCCCTTGAAGGAACCCTGCTTTTGACGGTCTCGTCCCGTGACCGCCAGGGGGCCCTTGAGGTAGCAACCCGCTTTTCGGAACTTGGTTTCGCCATCAAAGCGACCAAAGGAACCCATCAATTCCTAACCGATAACGACATCAAGTCAGACCTTATTCTCAAACGTCATGAGGGCCGGCCCAATATAGTCGATGCAATAACCAACAACGAGATCCAACTGGTGGTCAATACGCCAATCGGCAAACTAAGTACGATTGATGACTCCTATATCCGTAAAACGGCGATCAAATATAAGGTTCCCTATATCACAACAATGGCGGCGGCCATCGCCGCCGCCAAAGGCATCGCAGCAACCCGTAAAGGCCATGGCGAGGTTAAAAGCCTGCAACGCTATCATGCCGATATCGGTTGATAAATAGTGCCCGATCAACAATCTCTTGACAAGATTCAATATATAGTTTAGAAGTCCGGCGGTTTCGCTGAAACGAGATTACTATATGCCGAAGTGGTGGAACTGGTAGACACGCTATCTTGAGGGGGTAGTGGGTTAACGCCCGTGCCGGTTCGATTCCGGCCTTCGGCACCATTTCAAAATCCGATACTGTTCAGTATCATCTTAAAAGCCCTGAGAAATCAGGGCTTTTTCTTTTTCTATTGTCCTATGATGTCCAAGGTGATATAAAGAAATCCAGAACGTTTGGGGGCTTCTTTGGGGGCTTCTTGCCCTGCCTATAAATAAAAGGCCCCCAAAATGATTGAACTGGAGGATTTCTTCAATGCCTAAGCGGATAACTCCCCTAGCCCCACTACAACCAAACCCAAAGAGAAAGAGTACAAACTAACTGATGGTGGGGGCCTTTATTTGCTGATCACTCCCAGCGGGGGCAAATTATGGCGGCTTAAATATCGTTTTGGAGGCTTGGAGAAGAAGCTTGCTTTGGGAGCCTTCCCCGAAATTTCTCTTTCAGTTGCACGCAAAAAACGGGAAGAAGCCAAAGGACAGATTGCCCAAGGGGTTGACCCTAGTGCTGCTCGTAAGGAAAAGAAGGCCGCCGAGATCATGGAGCAAGAGACTTTTGAAGTCGTAGCCCATGAATGGCACAACCAATTTAAGTCAAAATGGGCGACCAAGACAGCTAACTCAATTCTTAAAATGCTGGCAAACAACGTTTTCAGAGAGATCGGGGACAAACCCATTAGTGTGATTGATACCCCCATGTTGCTGAATGTGTTGCGAAGAATTGAGGCACGAGGAGCTAATTATACGGCCCATAGGGTGCGCGGTCTTTGCGGTCAGATTTTTCGTTATGCCGTCGCAACCGGTCGCACTGATCGTGACCCTTCCGGAGATCTCAAGGGAGCCCTTTCCCCCATCAAAACCACCCATCGGGCCGCGACAACAGAGCCAGCCGAATTAGCTCCATTATTGCGGATGTTGGACAGTTACCAGGGGTCTTTGGTTGTCAGGTGCGCCCTGCGCTTGCTCCCGCTGGTTTTTGTCAGACCTGGTGAATTGCGCAAAATGAAATGGTCGGATGTGGATATAGGGTCGATATCTTCCCCTAACAGTAACTCGGTGTCCTGATGCTTAAAAAAATTAGTTAGTCTGTATAGAGGGCTACGACCTGAAAGGGTATCAAGAACCATCCCCTGGATAATCGTTCCGACACTCACATTCATTTCAGTGGGCACCACACGGTTGATTATTTCAATCAGATTGACACGACGACAAAAAGCCGCAATCACGGGAAGGTGATCAGCCCGAGTGATTTTCATTTGATCCATAACATCATCTATTTTGACCATAGCTATTCTACCACCTCAAACGTGGCTGGAGCAATACGACGAACCAGTATCCCCTGCTTTGATTTTTTAGCCAGAGCACTGGATAGTGAATCTCGATCTGTCGCCCGCCCATATTCATCTCTAAGAATTTCTACCAATTCATCAACATGCACTGCACGCTTGCGATCGGCAAGTATCTTCGCACAGACATCAACCAGAGACTTACGTTTTCTGCTTCTAACCCGTGTGACATTGTCGTGAGCTGCATCGCCTCTTCCAAGTGCCTGGCGCACGCCTTTAAGTTGAAATTCCAACATTGTTTCCATTGTTTCCAAGATTAATGCTCGTTGCTTGGTATCCATTTTGAAAACCCCTTGACGTATGTATTATTAAGTAACACACTCATTAATACATACGTTAAGGGAGAATTGCAAGGGGAAAATAGAAAAACTATATTTTAAGAAAGAAAGGGATTAAGTAAGAATTGATAAGAAGCGAAGGAGCCACGGAAAAAGTGGGATGATACTTGTAAGTATTCGGCTAACTGTGATTGACGCTTAAGCTACAGAGAAAAAGCGTGAACATCGCTTCGCCCTCTTCGAAGGGGACACGGCTCAGCCCGCCACGGGCTAAAGCCCGGTCTGGAGGCATGTC
>JAYEMC010000055.1:0-5282 GCA_034717935.1 Pseudomonadota bacterium
TGTCAAAACTACGGAAATTTATACCCATGTAATGGACAAAGATATCTCGCGTCTTAGCAGCCCATTGGATGGGCTGAATCTATAATTAAGGTATATTGTAAATCGTTCTTAATCATAAATTGCCATTTTGTGTAATATCTGTTTTGTGACTTAGGCAAGGATAATCCCCTTGGTGCCGTACTGCAAGGATTGCGACTGTTTTTTTGTCCTGGTTGACGAATTTCGGGGCTAAAAATTTGTTTCGTTCTTTATATATTCTCCCATGAGCAGCCGGTTTTTGGGTGTGATTTCGTTGGGGATTTTTTGGGTTACAATCTGATATCCTTTTGCTCTAAGTTTTATGGCCCTTACCGTATCCACGGCGAGGGTTTTATCCATCCAGCCTTCAAGGCCGTTTGTCTGAGACTCTTGCAGATCGTGGCAGCAGGGTAGAACCGCAACGCGGGCCTGTTGTTTGGTGGCCTTATCAATAATCAGGTCGGTTAAAGAACCGCAGGCATGGGCCGAGACCACGAGGTCGTCCGGAAAGATGGTGATCTCCTGGATCGGGACTTCCTGGTAGGTGACTCTATCTTGCAATCTCGGCCAAGCTGCAATCAAGGCGTTGGATAGTTTGGTTGCATTTAAAGGGATGTTGCTGTCGACGGCAATAGCCATTTTGGAACTGTCATCAAGGATGAGCATTATATGGGCCAAAAGGCCATGGCCGCAAGCAAGATCTAAAACCCTGCCGCCCCGGTATCGGCGTCGCACCCTTTTTGCCATTTCCCAAGCTTCATAGAGCTCTTTTCTGGGGAGGGTGCCGGCGTTACAGACAGTCCGGGCAATTTTATCGAAAAGGTTGTTGCCGGGGAAAAGTGATTGTTGCCGGGCTGTCAGTCTATTCTTGGAAGATTTTTTCATGGCCATCCCGAGATTTTTTTACAAATGTGTCATGATTCATTTGTTGGTGTTTGGTGCGGTTTCGTTAAGATTACGACGTTTTTTATTTTTGAAAACAATTGGGTATAACTGTTTTGAGAACTCGCCGGTGGGGCTGACCGTGGTCAAGCCGGTTACCAGCTTGAGTGGGGGCAGATTGAGCAGGGCTTCGGAGAGGTTGGTGGCTTTAGCACTGCTGATCAGCCTGCGGGCCTGGTTGAGAATTGTGATGCTGTCGTAAGCATAGGCGTCGTAGATGGAGGCCCGCTCCTGGTAGGTTTTCAGGTAGCGTTTCCGGTAGTCGGTGGCGGTTTGCGGCGCTTTGGGCAGGGTCAGGCCGAGGTCTAAAAAAATTGCTCCTTCGAGGTCGGCTTCGGCCTCTTTTTCGAGGCGTTGGTCGTTGCCACCGCGAGTTCCGTAAAGTTGGCAATCACCGAGATTGTTAAACGTAAGCTGGGGGGCGAGAAGTCGCAGGCGGGGATAGAAGTCGGCGATGACCAGGGCGGTGAATGGGTAGCTGGGTATGGTTGTTTGGGGCTCGGTTGCGGGGTCGGTGGAGTCTTGCAGGTTTTTGATGGCGGAGCTGAAGTCGGTTGCGTGGGGGTTGTAGGTGCCGCTCTTGACGATGGTGATTTTTTCGTTCCGGCATGAATTTGTGAAGGAGTTTTTGAAATCGTTGCCGAAGTCGTTGTCGGGGTGGAGGAGGCCAACCTTTTTTTCATCTTTTTGTTGGAGGAATCGAGCCATTTCGCGAGCTTGATTGGTGGCGCTTAGAAAATGTTGAAAAACATTTTCGTTCAGGTTGGTCAGTTGCGGTTGCGGAGCCATCAGGATGATCGGGAGCCGGCGGGCAGCCGCTTCTTTTGCCGCGGGTTGCGCGAGTCTGCTTTGGATCGGTCCCAAAATAACGGTTGCGTGATTATCTTTAAGCTGTTTAACGGCAGTGCCGGGCGTGATTTTAGCTGAATCAAGCAGTACGAGTTGCCATTTGTGCTGGTTGGAGGTCGGGTCAGCGGCTAGGGCGAGTTTCAGACCGCGATGAAAACGTTGGCCGATGGTTGCATACTCTCCGGTTATCGGCAGGAGTACGCCAATTGTCCAAATCTTGTCAGCAGCCGGTAGGGGGTCGCTGGTTGTCGTTTTTTCAGGTGCGGTGGTGTTTTGTTGTTGGGTTTCGAGTCGCTGAGAGCGTACCAGTTCGCAACCGGAGCTTACAGCTTTTACCGAAGAGGGTGTTGTGGTAAGTAGGAGTAAGGCAAAAGCTATGGCGATGAAGATATTGGTTGGGTTGGTAGTCAATTTTTTCTCGATCCGGTACTATAACTTCACTCTATCTCGGGCGGGGTCATTTCTTGACGATGGCGTGTCGAGATAATCGAATAAGTCGAATTGCTGCAAACAGCCATTGTCAAGGTTTGACCCCATTTAAGAGGGCGAAGCGAAGCCCACTCTAATATCAATTACTTGATTGGGTTGCGCGGACAACATTGGCAATTAGTTTAGACTTGTAGTGATTTCTCTATCTTGTTGTCAACTTCTTATTTCCGGACGGGTAATCTTTTGCTGGAGAGTTTGAATTTATGAATATTGTGATTCTTGAGGATGCGGATTTTATTAGTGAACGGCGTGTGCTTCTGGATGGGCGGCGATTTGCTCATATTGTCAACGTGCTCAAGTCAAAGCTTGGGGATTGTTTGCGGGTCGGTTGCTTGAATGGTGATCTGGGGTCTGGTGTAATCGTCGAGTTTTCCGGTTCCCGAGTTGAGCTGGAAATTGATCTTGATCATGCGCCGCCGCCGCCGTTGCCGGTTCGTTTGCTGCTGGCTCTGCCGCGTCCCAAGGTTTTAAGGAGGGTGCTGGCGGCGGCCGTGACTATGGGAATTAAAGAGATTTTTCTCTTTAATTCCTGGCGGGTCGAGAAGAGTTATTGGCAGACTCCCTGGCTTACGCCCGAGTGCTTGCGGGAGATCAGCCTTTTGGCGCTTGAGCAGGCTGGTGATACGCGCTTGCCGGAGATCTTTCTTAAACCTCGGTTTCGTCCTTTTGCCGAGGATGAGGTACCTGTTTTGGCCCGGGATTGTGATGCCTGGTTGTTGCACCCGCAAGCAGATTCAGGGTTGTCGAAATGTGCAGGTCGAGCCCCGGCTCTGGTGGCAGTTGGCCCCGAAGGTGGTTTTATTCCTTTTGAGGTCGAGATGCTGGCCGTTGCCGGGCTCGGGGTTGTTTCTCTTGGCCCCCGAATTTTGCGAGTGGAGCAGGCGGTGCCGGCAGTGCTGGGTCATTTTTTAATTTAATTATCCCGAGTTTTTTTGCTGAGAAAAGGTGCAAGGCTGACGCAGATGTTAGCTTTGCACCTTTTCTTTTTTTTGGGTAGTTAGGCCGAGTGCTTGTGGAGGCGTTCAAAAGTTAGAAAAATCTTTTTTTCTCCTTGACAAAGGTGTCGGGGCAAAGTAGGAAAGGTGGGTGAAGGTGGTAAATTGTGGGAAAGATTATCCTCCCGAAGGGGAGCGGTGGAGAAAATGGCGTTTCGCGGTCGTTTCGAATATTCCCTTGATAGCAAAGGGAGGCTTAATATTCCAGCTAAATTTCGGGATATTTTAGTTCACCAGTTCAACTCTGAACTGGTGATTACGACCGCCCTGGGAAATATTCTCGATTGTTATCCTCTAGCTAAATGGATTGAGATTGAAGAGAAACTCAATGCTCTGCCCTCAAGTCGGGTCGAATTGAAAAGTTTTAAACGTCTCTATGTTTCCGGAGCGGTTGAATGTTCTCTCGATAAACAGGGTCGCGTTTTATTGCCTCCGACTTTGCGGAGTTGGGCTGGGCTTGATCAGAAGGACAATAGTGTCGTTATTGCCGGCATGATAGATAAACTGGAAATATTTAGCCGGGAACGTTGGGTTGAGGAAGAGGACGGCATTGCAAAAACACCCGAAGAGATTGCGAAAACGTATGATATTCTTGGTGAGTATGGTTTGTCAATTTAGGGTTGGTGTAGTTTTAAGATAGCGGTTTGGGTTTGTTAGATGGAGCATATTCCGGTTCTTCTCAAAGAAAGTGTCGATTTTCTGTTAACCGGCAGGAGAGTTGTCGGCGGAGAAGGAGTGCTTGTCGATGCTACTTTTGGCGGTGGTGGTCACAGTCGGAGTTTACTCGAACGAAGTAGTGATGGGGTTTCGGTTGTGGCAATTGACCGGGACCCGGAAGCGACTTTAAGGGGAGAGTCTCTCGCCGTTAAGTTCGCATCCCGTTTCAAACTACTGGCGGGAAATTTTGCCGACCTCTCCGAGCTTCTTGATGCTGCCGGAATAGATAAAATAGATGGCCTGCTCCTGGATATCGGTCTCTCAAGTTTTCAGCTGGAAGAGGGCGATCGGGGGTTTAGTTTTCAGTCTCTGGGGCCGCTTGATATGCGTATGGATCCAACCACCGGAGAACCGGCATCCACGATTGTCAATCAGGCCGACTACAAGACTCTGTTCAAAATTTTTCGTGATTTCGGACAAGAGCCCTATGCTGCGGCCATCGCTCGTAAAATTGTCGAAAGCCGCGTTCAAAATCCTCTAGTTACAACCCGTTCTCTAGCGGCCCTGATCGAAGATATGGTGCCGCTCTACAAGCGTTCTCGACGCCATCCTGCAACTCTGGTTTTTCAGGCTTTACGCATTGTCGTTAATGACGAGCTCAATGCTCTTGAACGGGTGCTTAACTTAGGTCTTGAACGACTTGAGCGTGGGGCGCGGATGGTGGTTATCTCTTATCATTCTCTCGAAGACCGTTTGGTAAAACGGATTTTTCGCCAAGCCGCTAAAGGTTGTGTCTGTCCACCCCGGGTTCCGGTTTGTGGTTGCGGGCAAAAATCAAAGGTAAAAATCTTGACCGGGCGGGGAGTCCGGCCCCAAGAGTCGGAAATAGCTCTTAATCCCCGCAGTCGCAGTGCATGTCTGCGGGCCATTGAATGTTTATAGGAGGTTGCCCGAGAATGCTCTTTTTCCCCAGCTCTTTGTTATTTTTTGAAAATAATGCTCGAAATACTAAGTGTATGTTGCGCCCCGCAGGAAGTGCCCTTGGGGTATGCTTTATTTTCAAAAAATGCCTCGATCTGAGAAAAAATTTCTATTCTCGGACAGCATCCTAGGCTAATTGCATGGCGGTGAAAAAAAAGCAGCCATCACAGTGGAGCCGGCTTAATAGTTGTTTGCTGGTGGTTATGGTGGGAATGATATTCTACTGTTCCTGGATTAATAATAAAATTGTTACTCGGGGTTATCGACTGAATGAGTTGCGACAAGCTGAAAAACAGCTCATTGAGGAGCAGGATAAACTGGAAGCCGAATTGGCGACGTTGAAAAGTCCCC
>JAYEMC010000056.1:0-5274 GCA_034717935.1 Pseudomonadota bacterium
CGGAACGAAGCAGTTGGACATTTTTCGAAGCCATATTTAGAACATTCCGGGATCGGTGTAACGACCATAAACCTTGCGCCAACAATCACAGATCTCTTGTACGCTGACATGGGCTTTTACCGCCTCAATAAGGTGCGGCATCAGATTATCGGTGCCCCGTGAAGCATTCTCGATAGCATTGAGACAGGCTTCAACCTTAGCTGCATCACGACTCTCCTTAATCTTAGTCAGACGCTGAATCTGGCGTTTCTCAACCACCGGATCAATGGTCAACAGATCGACTTTCAAGGTCTCTTCCATCTGGTATTTATTGACCCCGACAATGGTCTTTTCGCCTTCATCAACCTGACGCTGATAGTTATAAGCGGCATCAGCAATCTCTTTTTGCGGAAAACCGACATCGATGGCCTTGAGAATGCCGCCCATATCATCAATTTTTTGAATATAATCGAGAGCTTTGCTCTCCATTTCATTGGTCAAAGACTCAAGAAAAAAGGAACCGGCCAGCGGATCAATGGTATTGGTAACTCCAATCTCTTCACCAATAATCTGCTGCGTCCGCAAAGCGATGGTTACAGCGTGTTCAGTCGGTAGAGAGAGCGTCTCGTCGAGTGAATTGGTATGTAAAGACTGGGTTCCGCCAAGAACAGAGGATAAGGCTTGAAAAGAGGTTCTGACCACATTGTTGTAAGGTTGCTGGGCGGTCAGAGAACAACCCGCCGTCTGCGTGTGGAAACGCAAAAGCCAAGATTTGGGGTTCTTAGCCCCGAAACGGTCACGCATGAAACGCGCCCACATCCGGCGGGCGGCCCGATATTTGGCAATCTCTTCAAAGAAATCAACATGCGCATTAAAGAAAAAGGAGAGGCGCGGTGCGAAATCATCTACATCAAGACCGCGGTCAATACAAGCCTGGACATATCCGAGACCATCAGCAAGCGTAAAAGCAAGTTCCTGTACTGCGGTAGATCCGGCTTCACGAATATGGTAACCGCTGATACTGATCGAATTCCAACGCGGCACCTCTTGCGTACAGAACTCAACCGTGTCAGCAATGATCCGCATTGAGGGCTCGGGTGGCAACATGAAGGTTTTCTGTGCGATAAACTCCTTGAGCATATCGTTCTGAATGGTTCCGCCGATCTTATCGCGGCTGATCCCTTTCTTTTCCGCCGTCGCAACATACATCGCCAGCATAATTGCGGCCGGAGGATTGATCGTCATTGAAGTCGTAACCTTGTCCATGGGAATACCTTCAAAAAGGATCTCCATATCATCAATGGTATCAATCGCGACGCCGCATTTTCCGACTTCACCCAACGACATCGAGCTGTCGGAATCATAGCCCATCAAGGTCGGCATATCAAAAGCCGTACTTAAGCCGGTCTCTCCATGGCCCATAAGATAGTGAAACCGAGCATTGGTCTCTTCGGCACCGCCCATCCCGGCAAATTGGCGCATAGTCCAGAGACGACCCCGATGCATGCTCGCCTGCACCCCTCGGGTATAGGGAAACTGACCGGGGAACCCGAGATCTTTATCATAATCGAGTTCACTGACATCTTCCGGAGTATAGATATTCTTGATCACCTCATCAGAGACCGTGGAGAAACGCTCAAGGCGCTCAGGCGCTTTAGCCAAACTTTTCGCCAACAGCTTTTCCCATTCCTGATGGCGCTCAGCAACCCTTTCTACAGTAGCATTTGTAAACATTTATTTTCTCCCCCTAAAAACTATAAGCGTCCCAGAATCTGCTGGGCGATAACCAGACGTTGAATCTCCGAGGTTCCCTCGTAGATCGTTGTAACCCGAACATCGCGATAAAGTCTTTCAACCGGATACTCGGCCGTATAACCATTACCACCAAGCACCTGAACCGCCTGATAACATGCGCGATTAGCAGCCTCGGAGGCATAGAGTTTAGCCATTGAAGCCTGGGTCGTAAAAGTCTTTTTCCGCTGTTTTAAGAAAGCGGCCTGCATCACCAAGAGTCGAGCTGCTTCAAGTTCTGTGTAAGTATCGGCAAAACGCCATTGCAACCCCTGAAAAGTGGCAATCGGACGACCGAACTGCTCTCTCTCTTTGGCATAATCAGCGGCATAATCGATCGCTTCAAGACCAATTCCCAAAGCTAGAGAACCGATCCCTATACGTCCGCCATCAAGGGCCATGAATGCGATTTTAAGGCCACCCCCCTCTTCTCCGAGAAGGTTTTCGGCTGGAATCAGGCAGTCTTCAAAAACTATCTCATTGGTGCAGGAGCCACACTGCCCCATCTTCTCTTCAGCTTTAGAGACACTAAAGCCCGGGGTATCTTTTTCCACTAGAAAAGCACTGATCCGTTGACTGCGAGAAGCTTCTTTATCAGTCACCGCCCAAACAACAAAAACCCCAGCATACTCAGCACTTGTAATAAAGATTTTGCTTCCGTTAAGACGATAATGATCACCTTCTCGAACCGCTATCGTCTTCATACCGCCAGGATCGGAGCCAGCCATCGATTCAGTCAAACCAAAAGCCCCGGCTGAATATTCACCACTGCAGATACGAGGAACATATTTACGTTTCTGCTCTTCATTAGCGAAAGCACAAATCACCTCGGCTACCATATTGGTTACTGACATGGTCACAGCCGTCGCCGCACAAGCTCTGGCAACCTCAATCATCCCGAGACTATAAGGAACAACCCCGACTTCGGCCCCGCCATAAGTTTCCGGAATATTCATCCCCATAAATCCCAAGTCGGCCATTTTCTTGAGATTAGCAAGATCCATCCGGTGTTCTTTATCCAAAATAGCAGCGTTGGGTTTAAGCTCACTCTGAGCAAAATCCCGGACTACCTCCTGAATCATTAATTCATCATCATTAAGAAAAAAATCCATTTATATCCACCTTTTCCCTATCCGGCAAAACCGGCACTAAATATAGAGTACCTAACACATAGAACATCGTAACTATTCAGCTAACCCGCAAATTCATCAATATACAGTGCCTCTCTACTTACGCTGAATAGTTACAGAACATCTTTATATGAAAACGGGTGTTTGGGTACACTAAATCACATTTTTTGTCAACTAAAAACAGTTAACGTGAGCTGGCAAAAAGGGTTTGAAGAAACTTGATCAAACCAAAAAAAACCCCCCGTGTCGGCAATTTGCCGGACAACGGAGGGTTAGAAATATTAACCTTAAACGGACAATGATGTCCTTATTCAGGTTACATTACTTATTGGAGCTCTTTGAGTTTCTCGATCAGAGCCGGGATCACTTTGTTCAGATCACCTTCGATGCCGTAATCAGCAACATTAAAAATATTGGCTTCTTCATCTTTATTAATACCAACAATAAATTTGGAAGAGCCCATACCGGCCAGATGCTGAATCGCACCGGAGATACCGGAAGCAACATAGAGATTAGGACTAACCACTTTCCCGGTCTGACCAACCTGAGCTGCATGCTCACGCCAACCGGCATCAACTGCTGCACGAGATGAACCAACTGCTGCCCCAAGAGCATCGGCCAAATCCTCGATCAGTTTAAAACCTTCAGGACCGCCAAGTCCACGACCACCGGAACAGATAACATCCGCCTCAGTCAATTCCGGACGATCACCGGACGCCATTTCGCTACCGGTAACCGTCACTTTAGCAGCCGGAATTTCCGGAGCAAAATCAACGGCTGCACCTGCAGCACCATCACTTTCTTCAATTGCAAAAACATTAGGTCGCAAGGTCGCCATACGAACCGGCCCGGCAATCTTGTAACTACCAATTGCTTTACCGGCATAAATCGGATGTTTGAAAAGAAAGTCACCATCGGCAGAAGTCACTTCTATACAGTCAGTAACCAGACCGCAATCAGCCTTTGCCGCAACTCTAGGCGCCAACTCTTTACCTACAGCACTATGACCAAGCAGAACCAGGGCCGGAGTCTCTTGGGCAACATAAGCAGCCAAGACGGCGGCATAAGATTCAACCGTATAAACAGCCAGAGCTTCGTTATCAACTACGGCAACTTCATCAACGCCATATTTCTTTAAATCATCAGCCAGATGGGCAACCCCGCTGCCGATCAACAAGGCCTTCAAAGTTTTGCCGGAAGCAACCGCCAAGCGTTTGCCCTCACTCAAAGCTTCAAAGGTGATCTTACGGATATCTCTATCGCGTTGTTCAACGCATACTACAATACTCATTTTCAATCTCCCTTAAATTACCTTCGCTTCTTCTTGTAATAACTGAACCAACTTGGCAACCACTTCATCGACTTCACCAGTCAATTTCTGTCCCGCCTTACGGGCCGGCGGCAATTCGGCAGCAACAAGCTCAACCTTTGCGGCAACATCGTCGGCACTTAAACCCAAATCGCCTAGTGAAAGAACTTCCAGAGGTTTGCGTTTGGCTTTCATAATCCCGGGCAGTGAGGGGTAACGAACTTCATTGAGACCTTTCTGGGCACTAATCAGAGCCGGCAGAGCAATCTCCAAGGTTTCACTTCCGCCATCAATTTCACGGGTAACAGTCGCTTTACCATCAGCTATTTCACAGGAGGTTGCGACATTGGCCTGAGCCAGATCCAACCTTTCCGCTAACAGTGAAGGAACCTGAGCGGCACCATCATCAACCGCCTCTTTACCGGCAAAAATAATGTCAAAACCAGTCTCTTTCTCGCTCAACAATTTTGCCAGAGCAACGGAGACCGCACGACTGTCAGCACCAACCAGAGCCGGATCATTGATCAAAAAGGCGCGATCAGCACCCATGGCCAGACAGTAACGCAAAGCTTCCTGAGCCTTATCACCACCAACGGTTACAACGACAACCTCTCCACCATCTTTCTCTTTTGTCTGAATCGCTTCTTCGACGGCAAATTCGTCGTAAGGATTAACGATCATGTTGACCCCTTCATCAGAGATCTGACCATCACCACCGATAACAATTTTGGCTTCGGTGTCAAAGGTCTGTTTGATACAGGCTACAATCTTCACAACACTTCCCTCCTAGTTTAAGATTATTTCAAAATGTTAGTTGCAATAACCAAGCGCATAACTTCACTAGTGCCTTCGTATATTTCAGTGATCTTGGCGTCACGGAAATAGCGTTCCAGCGGATAATCCGTAGTGTAACCATAACCACCGAGAATCTGGATTCCCTGAGTGGCGGCTTTCATGGCGGTTTCAGCTGCCATCAATTTTGCCATGGCTGCTTCTTTACCAAAAGGTTGGCCCTGATCTTTAAGATAAGCGGCCCGATGTGTAAGCAGACGCGCTGCTTCATAA
>JAYEMC010000057.1:0-5191 GCA_034717935.1 Pseudomonadota bacterium
ACATGGGATAATTGGTTTTACCAAGGTAATGGCTTGTGAACTGGCTGAATGGAACATTACGGCTAATTCTATCTGCCCAGGCTATGTTCTTACCCCGCTGGTTGAAAAACAGATAGTTGATCTCGCCAAACAGCACGGCATCAGTGAGGATCAGGTTCCAGAACAGGTACTTCTGAAAAACCAACCTTTAAAAAGGCTGGTTTCAACTGACGACCTCGCCGCAATGACGCTCTACCTGGTCGGCCCGTCGGCCCAATGTATTACCGGTCAGGCTTTAAGCATTGATGGGGGCTGGACCTTTTCGTAAAAAATGATGACAACAGGTTACAACAACGTTTGAAGAATGAGCTTCGAACGTTTTAAGCAAACTGATTTTAACAGGAGGAAGAGATGAAGAAAAGTTTATGGTTTTTGGTCGCAATTGTTTTCACACTGTCGCTCTTTACCATTTCCACCAGTGCTGAAGCTGCAAAAAGAGAGAAATTCGGCACTGACGCAAGGCATAAAACCGTCAAACGCTTAAAGGTTGAAACCTCCAGTGAAAAACCGATTCGCTGGAAAATGGTCATGCCCTGGTCCAAAGGACTGCTCTTTTTTGACTACGCCCAGCATTTTGCCGACTCGGTACGCCTGGCCTCAGGCGGTCGTTTACAGATCAAATGTTTTTCCGCCGGTGAACTGGTACCGGCCATGCAGAGTTTTGATGCGGTGAGCAAAGGTTCGGCCCAATGCGGTCATGACTGGCCCGGCTACTGGAAAGGAAAAAATGAATCCTTTGTCGCTTTTGCCTCGGTTCCCATGGGTCTTGATGCCGAACTCTACAATATCTGGCTCTATGAGCGTGGCGGCGCCGAGATGATGAATGAACTCTACGGGCGCTACAACATGGTTGCCCTGCCCGGCGGTCAGTGCGGCCAAGAAATGGGCCTTTTTTCCAATAAACGCGCTACTAAACTCGAAGATTTCAAAGGCATGAAAGTGCGAACTCCGGGTTGGTTTATGGACATTATGAATCAAATGGGCGCATCAGTCAGCCCGCTGCCCGGCGGTGAAGTCTATCTCGCCCTCGAACGCGGCGTTATTGACGCGGCCGAGTTTTCAGCCCCGGCCCTTAACTACCCGATGGGTTTTGATGAGATTACCAAATACGTTATTGAGCCTGGTGTCCATCAACCGGGCTGCCAATTCGGCCTCTTCTTTAACAAAGATGCCTGGAATAAACTGCCCGAGGATCTCAAGTGGATCGTCAAAATCTGCGCCAAAGAGACTCAGCTCTGGAGCTACAACTGGACAACCAATCTCAACATCAAAGCGATCGAACTTTTTAAGAAAAATCTCGAATTCGTCAAAATGGAAAAAGATACCATTATCGCCTTCAAAAAGACCACCCAAGCCCATCTTGACAACTTGAAAGCCAAATATCCTGATGTCAAAAAGGTTCTTGACTCTCAAGATGCCCTAATAAATGATTTTGCCGATTGGCGCAAAATCCGCTCCGGCGTCACACCCTGGCCCTATGAAACCTTTATCGGAGGCAAAACCAACGAATGATGGCGTCGTAAAAAATCCGATCTTCTGCGCCCCCCAAGGGCACTTCCTGCGGGGCGTCGTAGTGTTTTTTCAGACACTCGACATACTACTTGTATGGCCTCGCGCCTGAAAAACCACTACTCCTTGTATATCGAATTTTTTACTTAGCCATCCCGCAACAAAATAGGATCTAAAATCCAGAGAACGCATCCGGCATGAGTCGTGAATATTGTAAATTCATGACTCATGCCGGATACTAACAAAAAATTTATTTTTGCACTATCCGGTGAAAAAATGAGCCATCCATTATACCATAAAATTAATCACCTCAACGAAAAAATCGGCCGTTTGTGTGCCCTGCTGATTTTGCCGATGGTTGGAGTTGTCGTCTACGAGGTTGTCATGCGCTACATCTTTGCCGCACCAACCTCCTGGGGATTTGAAACCACAACGTTCATCTACGGCATCCATTACATTCTCGGGTTGAGCTATACCCAACTTCATAACGGCCATGTTTCAATCGATATTTTTGAAGCCCGACTGACAACCAGGAAACGAACCATACTGGGTATCATCACCAATTTAGTCATCTTTTTCCCGACCTTTGCCTGTATGACCATCTTTTCCTGGGTCTACGCCATCGACTCATGGAAAAACTGGGAGCACCAGTCAACCAGTTGGGGGCCCCCGACCTATCCTTTTAAAACCTTAATGGCGGTTGGTTTTACGCTGCTCTTTATCCAAATGTTAGCCAAGTTGATCCAGGACTTCAGCACCATCAGCAAAAAGCCTGAGGAGGTGCAGTTATGAGTCCGGAAATCCTTACCATCCTGATGTTCGCCACCCTGATCATCGCCATTGTTCTGGGTCACCCCTTAGCCTACACCCTGGCCGCCGTCGCCGCCCTTTTCGGCCTCATCGATAACGGCTTTAACATTCCCATACTCTTTGACATGTTCGCCAACAACTCCTGGGGCTTGATGCAGAACTATGTCATTGTCGCGGTACCGCTTTTTATCATGATGGCTCAGGTTCTAGACCGCTCAAAAGTATCGGAAAAACTCTTTGAATCACTCTACATCGTCCTCGGCGGTTTAAAAGGGGGACTCGGTCTGGCCGTAGTCGTGGTCAGCACGGTCTTTGCCGCAACCACTGGAATTATCGGAGCCTCCGTTGTTGCCATGGGACTTATGGCTGGCCCCGCTCTAATTAACAAGGGATATCAGAAAGAGCTCACCGCAGGCATTATCTGCGCCTCCGGAACCTTGGGAATCCTTATCCCGCCCAGTATCATGCTGGTTGTCTATGGCGGCCTGACCGGTTTTAAAGAGACCTCGGTCGGCAATCTTTTTGCCGGCGCTATTTTACCGGGCCTTCTCCTGGCATCACTCTATTTTCTCTACATCGTTATTCGCTGTCACATTAATCCAAAGCTGGGGCCACCACTTGCGAAAGGTGGTCACACCTACAGCGCCGTCGAAAAATGGAGAATGACCTTAAAATCGCTGGTTCCACCATTAGGCCTCATCCTGGCCGTCATGGGCACCATCCTCTCCGGCATTGCCACGCCGACCGAAGCGGCGGCTTTAGGGGTCGTCGGAGCAATGATCCTGGCCATGTTTAACCGACAATTCACCTGGAAGGTATTGAAAGAAGCCAGCATCTCGACCTACAAAACCACAGCCATGATCATGATGCTTTTTATCGGCGGCAAGCTTTTCAGCACCGTCTTTTTGAGCATCGGTGGAGGCGATGTAGTAGCCGACTTTCTCTTGGGCGGCGGCCTTAACCGCTATGCGGTACTGGCAATCATGATGGCTATCATCTTTTTCATGGGCATGTTCATCGATTGGGCCGCTATCCTCCTGGTGACCGTACCAATTTTCACACCGATCGCCATGGAACTTGATTTTAACCCCTTGTGGTTTGCAATGCTGATGTGCGTAAACCTGCAAACCTCGTTTCTAACCCCGCCTTTCGGCTACGCTCTCTTCTATTTTAAAGGAGTAGCACCCGAGGGTATAAACATCGGCCACATCTATCGTGGGATTATCCCTTTTGTCGGCCTGCAGTTACTGGGATTGGCAATAATGATCATTTTCCCCGAAATCATCACCTGGCTCCCGCAGGTGCTTTTTAGTCATTAAAAAATGAGCCTCTTTAAGTCCATAGAGCCGGATATAAACAAGTTGCATTAAACATTTAATTCCTGTAACAATTTAAGACTTTATTCATTCTTGTTAAAAAGAAGGCAGTAAAAGCAAAGAAGGAGAACCTATGAAAGTTACACTGAACTACGGCCCTGAAGGTTTACCTCTTGAAATAACTGAAAGCCCTGGATTTCAGGGCGTTTTACGACCTCGTGAAGCGCCAGCCGCCGAAAACCCGGAAGCAGCTGTTTTACAAGCCCTGCGCAAACCGATTGCGGCAAAGCCGTTGGCTGATCTTGCTAATGGTCGCCGGAGCGCCTGTGTGGTTATCAGCGACATAACCCGCCCGGTGCCCAACCGGATCATCCTCCCTCCATTGCTCGCCGAAATCGAGAACGCCGGCATCAAAAGGGAAGCGATTACTATCCTTATTGCCACCGGCATCCATCGTCCCAATGAGGGGGATGAGCTGATCGCTCTGGTCGGGGCCGAGATTGCCGAAAAATACCGGATCATCAACCACTTCTCCAAAGAGGCGGACGATATGATTTTAGTCGGTGAAATTAACGACGGCGTCCCGGCCTTGATCAACCGTCATTATGTTGCCGCCGATCTTAAGATTTTGACAGGTTTTATCGAACCCCATATGTGGGCCGGTTTCTCAGGCGGTCGCAAATCAATTCTGCCCGGTATCTCTTCCTTGGAAACCCTTGAATATATGCATGGCCCGGAGATGATCGCTCATCCCATGACCGTCTACGGAGCCCTTGAAAAGAACCCTTTTCATGAAGCGGGCTTAACCATCATGAAAAAGGCCGGAGCCGATTTTATGGTTAATGTAACCCTTGACACCGGCAAAAAGATCACCCGGGTTTTTGCCGGCGACCCGGTCAAGGCTCATCTTGAGGGATGTCATTTTCTCGCCCCTTTTTGTACCAAAGAGCTTAAAGAACCGCTCGACTTTATAGTCACTACCAACTCCGGCGCCCCTCTCGACTGCAACCTCTACCAATCCGTTAAAGGCATCACCGGAGCCGCACCGGTGATCAAAGCGGGCGGTGAGATCCTGATTGCCAGCGCCTGCAGTGAGGGTGCCGGCAGCCCGGAATATATCGAAATCCTGAAGACGGTTGACACTCCGCAAAACTTTATCAAACGCCTTTTAGCAAGAGAGTTCTTTATCCCCGACCAGTGGTGCGCGCAAGAGACCTACCAGGTGATGATTGATCATCCGGTCTGGCTCTACAGTGATGGCTTAAGTTCTTCTGAGATTGAAAGCTACCATATGAAACCGGTTAAATCCCTAGAAAAAGCGATAGCTGAATTACTGAATCGACATGGCCATAAAGCCCGCTGGGCAGTGGTTCCCGACGGACCTTTGCTGATTCTGCAGCTGGAAAGTTAAATATTCGGCTTTATGATTGGCGCTTAAGTTACAGCAAAAATCAGCGAACATTGCTTCGCTCCCATTTATGGGGGGGCGAAGCAATGTTCACACTATTTGCAATACT
>JAYEMC010000058.1:0-5148 GCA_034717935.1 Pseudomonadota bacterium
CGATCGCGAGCGGGCCGATTTTGCCCGGGCCGTGGGTGAAATGGAGACGGTTTTCAACTGTTACCCTTTAGTTCTTCAGTTGCCGATTGGTAAAGAGGAGGATTTTATCGGGGTGGTTGATCTGGTTACCATGAAAGCTCTGCGTTACGGTAATGATCAGAGCGGTAAGTTTACGGTGGAAGAGATTCCTGAACACCTTCAGGCTGAAGCCGAAGCGGCTCGGGAAGCGATGATTGAACGAGTAGTTGAAGCTGACGACGATTTGATGGAAAAATATCTCGGCGGTGAAAATATTGCAATGGAGGATATCTATCGGGCGACGCATGAGGGTTCTATGACGGGCAAGTTTGTGCCGGTTGTTTGTGGCTCGGCCCTGAAAAATATCGGTATCCAGCCGCTGATGGATTTGATTTGCAGCTGTCTGCCTTCACCCTTGGAACGGCCTGCACAGATGGCCGAAATGCTTGCTGATGATGAAGAACATGAGCTTATTCCGGATCCTGATGCACCTTTTACAGCCATTGTTTTCAAAACGATTTCCGACCCTTTTACCGGTCAACTTTCCCTGTTCCGGGTTTATAGCGGAACCTTGACTTCAGATTCCAGCTGTTTTAACAGCACCAGGGAGCGTAAAGAACGAATTGGTCAACTCCTGAAACTGGAAGGTAATAAGCAGATTCAGATAGATAAATGTGGCCCCGGAGATATCGTGGCGGTAGCTAAACTTAAGGAGACTGTGACCTGGGATACGCTTTGCAGCGAGAAAACGCCGATGCGCCTGAAGGGGTTAGAACTTCCGGCTCCGATGATCTCATTCTCGTTGCGCCCCAAGAGTAAAGGTGATGAAGAGAAACTCGGTAGTGCCCTGCAGCGCCTGATGGCTGAGGATCCGACCATCACTATTGTGCGCAACGAGGAGACCAAAGAGCTGGTTATTTCCGGTATGGGACAGGTGCATGTTGAGGTGACGGTTGATCGGATTAAACGTAAATTCGGGGTCGATGTTGAACTCGATGCCCCGAAAGTGCCCTATAAAGAGACGATCAGGGGGACGGTTTCGATTCAGGGTCGGCACAAAAAACAGTCCGGTGGTCGGGGTCAGTTTGGTGATGTCTGGCTTAAAATTGAGCCATTGCCGAAAGGCAGCGGTTACGAATTTGATAATAAAATTGTTGGCGGCGTGGTTCCGCGTCAATATATTCCGGCGGTTGATAAAGGGGTACAGGAGGCGATGGCCGGCGGGGTTTTGGCCGGATATCCCGTAGTGGATCTCAAGGTTTCGCTTTTTGATGGTTCTTATCATACGGTTGACTCTTCCGAGATGGCTTTCAAAATTGCCGGCTCTATGGCTTTCAAGAAGGGGGTTGTTGAAGCCAAGCCAATACTTTTAGAGCCCATTATGTTGATGGATATTAATGTTCCCAACGACTATATGGGGGATATTATCGGCGATCTTAATAGTCGTCGAGGCAAGGTCAATGGGGTTGAACCGATGGCTAACAGCCAGCTTATCAAGGCCCAGGTACCGATGTCCGAGGTTTTGAAATATGCTCCCGATCTGCGCTCGATGACCGGTGGTCGCGGGATGTTTACGATGGAATTCTCTCACTATGAAGAGGTGCCCAGCCATTTGACCGCCAAGATTGTAGCTGCGGCTAAGCATGAAGATGAAGAAAAAGCGTAAGGCTAAAAAGGGGCAGGAGAGCTGGCTGGAGAACCTTTTGCGTTTTGAAATTGTGGTTCTTCTCTTTGGCCTGATCGGTTTTTACTATTTTCTCTCCTTTTCGCCGATCCGAATGCCGAAAGAGCCGATTGTCAGTCCGCAGGTCAGCCTGGCTCCGTTGCCTCCTCTTCCTGAACCTGTGGTTCTGGAAGAGGAGGTGCAAGTTGACAGCAATAGTGCCGAATCTTCTGCGTTGTCCGTAGAGGTTGTCGGTCAGGTTATATCGGAGCCGGCTCTTGAATCTAAGTTAAGTGAGAATGCGGTTGTTCATTCAGAACCAGTTGGCGAAGTTAACTCCGATGATACGTTGCCGGTTGTGGTTGAGGTGCAAAAAAATGTACCGACCAAAGATTTAATTTCTAACGAAGGTTCAATATCTCGCAAAGAGTTGACATCTAATGAGGAACCGGAATCGCAGTCGGTTGAGCCGGTGGCACCGGTTTCTTTGCCCCCGGTTGAATCGGCGCAATCTGATTCTTTAGCTTCTGCCGAACCGATTTCGGTGTCGGCTCAAACGCTTCCGGCTTCTACTCCGGTTGGACCTCCGGTTTCCGTTCCGGTTTCGCCAGTTGCTCCGGCTCCCGCTTCTTCGCCAACGGTTCAAATGGTGGTTGAGGTGGGGAGCTATGTTTTACAAAGCGACTTGCACAAGTTTCGCACTCAACTTGAAGAGTTGGGTTTTGTGGTGAAAACCGAGACTGTAAAACGCCTGACTCCGATGTTCAGAGTTTTTCTGGGGCCCTATCCCGATCGTCAAAAATCGCGATCAATGATGGCTGAGGCCCGCAAGTTGGGGGATCAACCTTTTTTGCAGAAACGGGGCTCAGGTTATGTGGTGGTTATTGGCTGTTTCTATCTAGAAAGCAGTGTGATAGCTTGGGAAAACATGTATCATGACGCCGGGCTTGATCCACAGGTTCAGAAAGTGAATTTGATGATACCGCACACACTGCTTCAGCTCGACGGGATCCAAGTGAACCGGGATCCGCAAGCAGTTTTGGCCCGGATCCAGGCTTTAGGGTTCCCGGAGGCTCGCCTTGTGAGAAGTGAGAAGTGAGAAGTTTCTAATTCCGGGATGGTAGTAAAATATAAGGCAAAAAGGTTAAAGAGAAAACCCTTCACCCTTCACCCTTAATAAGTTGTCTGCATGATAAGAGCGAATGACATTATAGAAAAAGTTGCCGATTACTATCCGGCCGCAAATTTTGACACCATTCGCAAAGCTTACGCTTATAGCGCTTATGCCCATCGTAATCAGGTTCGCCTCTCTGGTGAACCCTATATGGTTCATCCCATCGAAGTCGCAAATATTCTGGCCGAGATGAAAATGGATGTGGCCAGTATTGCGGCGGGCCTCCTCCATGATACTCTCGAAGATGATCCGATGACCTCAATCGAGGACTTAAGTCTTCGTTTTGGTGATGAGATCACCTCTCTGGTCGAAGGTTTGACCAAAATAAGCAAGATAAAATTTAAGAGTTCGCGCGAGCACCAGGCTGAGAATTATCGCAAAATGATTCTCGCCATGGTCAAGGATATTCGGGTTCTGGTGATCAAGTTGGCCGACCGTATTCACAATATGCGAACCCTTGATTTCCAGAAGCCTGCCCGTCAGGAGGCGATTGCCCAGGAGACTTTGGATATCTACGCGCCTCTGGCCAACCGTCTCGGGATCTCATGGATAAAACAGGAGCTTGAGGATAGTTCGTTGCGTTATCTGCAGCCGACTATCTATTGCGAACTGGAGAAGAAAGTTGCTCGTAAAGAGCTTGAGAGTCGTGAATTTATTGATAATATAATTAAACTGGTGCAACGTAATCTTGATCATTACGAAATCAGCGGTCAAGTGACCGGGCGGCTTAAACATTTGTACAGCATCTATCGCAAGATGATGCGGCGCAATATTGCCTTTGAACAGATCTATGATATTATCGCCTTTCGGATTATGGTTGCCGATAAAGCGGAATGTTATAACGTTCTTGGTATTATTCATGCACTCTGGCGGCCGGTACCGAGTCGTTTTAAAGATTTTATCAGCATCCCCAAAGCCAATATGTATCAATCATTGCACACTTCGGTAATCGGGCCGGATGGTCGTCATATCGAATTTCAGATTCGAACCCAGGAGATGCACCAGATTGCCGAGATGGGGATTGCGGCGCATTGGCACTATAAAGAGGGCTACCAGCTTGATGACCATGACCGCAAGCAGATGGATTGGCTGCGGCAGATGATCGAGTGGCAACAGGATGTCGATAGTCCCGGTGAGTTTCTCGATTCAGTCAAGATTGACCTTTTTTCCGAGGCGGTCTATGTTTTTACACCGGCCGGCGAGGTTAAGGAGTTGCCCAGTGGTTCAACCCCGATTGACCTGGCCTACAGTATCCACTCCAATATCGGTGATCATTGCAGCGGGGCCAAAGTTAATGGTAAGCTTGTGCCTTTGCGTTACCAGCTCCAGCATGGCGAGATGGTTGAGATTGTCACCTCGAAACGTCAGCATCCGAACAAGGATTGGCTTGCTTTTGTCAAGACCGGTAAGGCACGAAGCAAAATTCGGCAATGGGTTAAAAAAGAGGAGGAGAGACGGAGTATTGAACTGGGTCGAGAATTTTGTGAAAAAGCTTTTTCCCGTTTAAAACTCTCTTTCAATCAGGCCTTAAAGAGTGGTAAAATGCAGGAGGCTGCAGGTGAATTCTCTCTTAACCATGCTGAAGCTCTGCTCGCTGCCATTGGCCGGGGAAAACTTTCGCCCCAGCAGGTTATTAATCGGATATATCCTGAACTGCGCGAACAGCATAAGAAAAAAGGGAAGAAAGTTGAGGGAAAAGCGGCTCGTAAACCGGCCCGGGATGGTATCTCAATTAAGGATATCGATGATGTTTTGGTGCGTTTCGCCAAATGCTGTAATCCGTTGCCCGGTGATGATGTAGTCGGTTTTGTTACCCGTGGGCGAGGCTTAACCATTCATCGGCGCAATTGTCGGCATGTCAATCAGGGCGATTCGGAACGTTATATGGAGGTTGAGTGGAATCTTGAGCGTTCGACCTCGCACTTGGTTAAAATTCGGATCATGAGCGAGGATGTCAAAGGTATGTTGGTTGCTCTGGGAACCGCAATCAGCAGCCAGGAAGCCAATATTGCCAGTGGCTCTTTAAACACCAGTATTGATCACAAGGCGATCTGCATCTTTGAGGTTCAGGTCAAGGATCTTGAACATCTGAAAAGGGTCAAACAGGCCTTGCGGGCGGTGAAGGGTGTCTACCAAGTATCACGCATGAGTTGATGGCGTCGTAAAAAAGTTTCGATATCCGGCGTCGCTGTGATTTTTCAGGCACTCGACATACTATTTGTATAGTCTTGCACCTGAAAAATCACGACTCCTTGTCTATCGAAATTTTTACTTAGCCATCCCGTGATTTTTT
>JAYEMC010000059.1:0-5143 GCA_034717935.1 Pseudomonadota bacterium
AGAGACAGGGGGAAAGCATTGAACGGATTTTTGCAGAATACGTAAGACTGCTACATCGCTTTTGCGTCAAATACCCGAGGTAGGAGCCGTATGAGGTAATTCTTCACGTACGGATCTGTGCGGGGGGTGCCGGGCAACCGGCATTCCTACCGCGATCTGATTATCGTAATTTGTGGTTGTTCAGATCGTATTTGTGTAAGCGCATAACGAATCACACTCCAGATTGAGATTATGGGTTAATTGGGGGAGATTAAATTTTGCGAAGATGAATTTATTGGGATATCTGAAAAAAGAGGATTTCACTCCGGTTCAGCACGCGAAATTAATTACAGCAAATGAAGCGTCTGCCATGCTTTATCCGGGCCTTTCATGGACAAAAACTGGTTACCACCCCCCCCCAAAAAAAAATCCGGCAATCTGTTCAAGTCGTTTCCTTCCCGTTACGTAACGGGAACCGTGGAGATGGATGTCGACAAATTCATGAACTGGGTCGGCGATTTTAGCGACGTGAACGCAGCTTTAATCTTTGCCGCCTCCGGCGGTATTCCCCTAACCTCCATAACCTCCGGCGGACAAATCATCAAAGTCCAATTTGAACATGTCTGGGTTGAAGCTTGGATCGATTACCTCCCTTCTCGCGGTGCCCGCCATAAGACTGGTAAGGGAGATACCTGGGTAAGTCTTGACGCAAGCTACAAAAAAAACACACCTATGCCGCTTGTAATGGCTTTTTCTTTTACTTTTCATAAACGTTCTCCTTAACTTTCTAGGCTTTTAGTTTTAACTGCCACCGGCGAAAAAATATCATTAGAAAGGATAACAAAACAACAGATCCAGCCACGATTGCCGGCAGATCGGGGTGGCGGGCGAAGAAGGTTGCTTGCCGGCATGGTGTGATGGTGGTTTCGATCAGGCCCTCTTGGTTTAAGGGGAGTTGTTGTTCAATTTCTCCTTGCTGGTTGATGATCGCGGAGATTCCGGTGTTGGCACAGCGCACGATATAGGAACGGTTTTCTAAGGCGCGCAGGCGGATATTTAGGAGGTGTTGGCGCGGGCCGGGGGAGTCGCCGAACCAGGCGTCGTTGGTGAGGTTGACGAGGAGGTTGGCTCCGGCGCCAAAAAAACGGGCGGTAAAGGCCGGAAAGACCCCCTCAAAACAGACCGAAGGAGCAATTTTTAATTGCTGCTTTTGTGGGAAATCACGATTGTCTCCTTTCGCTAAACGGAAGTTGCGAATTTTATTACCCGATGAGTAGTCAAGGCCCGGAACAATCTTGCTGATGAAAGGAAAAAAATTGCTCAGTGGGGTGAATTCGCCATAGGGAACCAGTTTGATTTTGTTGTAGATTTGACACTGGTTATCGGGCGTAAAGAGAAAAATGGAGTTATAGAGTCTCTTTTGCGTTGTTTCCGGCTGGTTTTTTTGGGGTTCGATTATATAGCGGGGGCCGCCGAGCATCAGGCTGGTCTGCTCTTTGCGGACAAGTTCCTGCAAACGGTTACTGATGGCCATCTCTTTTTCGAGGAGTAGCGGCAGGGCGGATTCCGGCCATACGATCAGGTCGGGTTTGTATTTTAAGGCCTTGCGGGTCATGGCGATCATCTTTTCAATGATCTTGTCCCGATTTTCCGGGCGCCACTTCTCTTTTTGCGGAATGTTGGGTTGAACTACTACAATTTTGGTCGATGTGGCACAATTAAGCGTTGGGGTCGGTGCCGGGAACGTGGTTATTGTGGGCACGTTTTTACCTGCTAAAAGGGCTAGAATCAAGAGTGGGCCAAGGAGGGAAAAGGTATAAAGTCCAGATTGTTTCCTTCTCTTTTTAAAGAGAGCATGGGCGCTTAAGTAGAGCCCAATATTGCCGAGAACAATCAGGCCGGAGAGCAGCCGGACGCCGCCCCAGGGTAGGAGCCAGTTAAATAGTTGGTTGTCGATTTGGGTTAAACCCAGAGGATGCCACGGGAACCCGCCCATAAACGAGCTGCGCAGATCTTCGAAAAGAATCCAGGCCGCCGCCGCGGTCAGGGCGCTGATAATGTTTCCCCATGATGATTTTAGGGCCGGAAGGTTGCGGAGGTAGTGCCAGAGGCCGGTAAAGAGGGCCAGGTAGAGAGCCATGTAGAGGGCCAGCAGGCCCATTACGATTGTGACCACAACCTGAGGCAGGCTGGTAAATCCGGCGATTGAGTTGGTAATCCAGAAAAGCTCAATAAAATTAAAGCTGAAACCGGCCAGCAGGCCAATGCCGCAGGCCCGGCGCCGAGAGCTGCTTTTCTCCGCAATCATCAGTAAAGGGATGAGCGTGATAAATGCCCAGACCCAGCTGTAAGCGTGGAGGTTGAAGCTCAGGTAGAGGGTTGCGGCAGAAAAGATTGCTCCCGCCAGGAGGCTGTCCGAGAACGTCTTTTTTCCCCATATCTGCGTTATGCTCAAAAAATTATCCTCGGAATACCTAATGTATGCCTGTGGTAATTTTCTTCGCATGCCTTGATCTGAACAAAAAATCCTATTCTCGGACAGGCTCCTAGAAAAAAACCGGTTTTGTTCACGATTTTTCGGTTTCCCGGGGGGCGGGGCTTTGCTCATCCCGGTTGGGTGACGTTTTTATTGCCGGAGGTGAAGTCTCATGCGCGGTTGCCGGGGCTCTCGATTGTTCTTCGAGCTGCCGCAGGCGGATTTTTTTTACCCTTCTTTTGTCGGCCGCTTCAATGGTCAAAGAGAGATTTTTGTAGACCAAGCTCTCTCCGGCTTGCGGAATGCTGCCGCTCAAGAAAACCACCAGTCCGCCAACGCTCTCAAATTTCCCCCGGTTATCGATCTCAAGCCCGAAAAGTTCTTCAATATCTTCAATTTCGGTTTTGCCGTTGACCAGATAGGAGCCGTCATCAAGTTCTTCAATGAGTTTTTCGTTCTCTTCGATCATGCGGTGTTCTTCGTAGATTTTACCGATAATCTCTTCCACCAGATCGCTGATCGTCACCAGGCCCGAGGTGCCGCCGTACTCATCGACAGCCACTGCGATATGGATACCTTTGATTCGAAATTCCTGGAGCAGTTCCTGAACCTTTTTGGTTTCAGGAACAAAGTAGACCGGCCGCATGATTTCGCGCGGGTGAATTTGGCTTAAGTCCTGATCTAGATGTTTGAGAATGTCTTTGGCGTAGAGAATGCCGATAACTTGGTCAAGATTGTCGTGAAAAATCGGGTAGCGGGAGAAACCTTGGCTGGTGATTGTTTCAAGTTCTTCGAGGATGCTGTGATCCGCTTCAATCGCCGCAAATTCAGTGCGCGGAACCATCACCTCCTGAACTTGGGTCTCCTTGAGTTGGATTACACTGCTCAGCATCTCATGGGTGTCGTCAGTGATAACCCCGGTCTCACCACTGGCGTTGATAATCTCAAAGAGCTCTTCTTCGGTTGGCGGCGGCTCATGCTCGCCCTGTAGCAGTCCCTTCAATCGATTTAGCAGACTTTTCTCTTTATCGCTCAACTAAGCCTCCTCGCTAATTGTAATGAACTCAGAATAAAACTTGTTGCCAGGTTAAGTCAAGTATAATTGAAAATGTTCGGGTTAAATTCATGAAAACCGATTAAAGCTTGCCGTTTTTTTTGTGAAAATGCTATATATTGATGGATGGTTGTCTGCTGTTAAGTTACAGAGGGTAGCGGCGAACTTTGCTTTGCCCTCAGTAACCGGGGTCAGAACTGAAGGTTTGACCCCACATCGAGATAGTTTGAAAGTTGCACCAAATTGATAACGAGGAAGTTTTTTGAACTCTGTTGATAAATATAAGAACGTTCTGGTTATTCGTTTAAGCGCGATTGGCGATGTAGTGCGTACCTTGCCGGCGGTTAATGCTTGGCGTAAGTGTTGTCCTGAAACAAGATTTACCTGGTTGGTCGAGCCGGCGGCCGCCTCAGTGCTCGAAGGGCATGTTGCTCTTGACCGGATTATGATCTTTGAGCGCGGGCTTTTGCGCTCTCCTAAACGGTTGCTAAGAGGCTTAAGTTCACTTTTTACGTTGCTGGGCGAACTCCGTTCGGGAAAATTTGATCTGGTTGTCGATTTCCACGGTATTTTAAAAAGTGGTCTTTTTGCCTGGCTCAGCCGGGCGCCGGAGCGGGTCGGTTTTGCCCGGCCGGATGCCAAAGAGGGCAGCCACCGTTTTTACACCCGTTATTTTAAACCTGTGACTTCAGATCTTAACCGGGTTGAACGGGCGCTTGGTCTGGTAGGATTTCTCGGGATTCAGGTTGAGGGGCCGGTTGGTTATCAATTGCCGATAACTGTTGCTAATCACGAGCGTGTGGCGGAGTCTCTGGCGGGGCTTGAAAAATTGAATGCTGTCGGGCCGATTATCGCACTTCATCCCGGCAGCAGTCCCAAAACCGCCTATAAACGTTGGCACCAAAATGGTTACGTCGGCTTGATTAATGCTCTGGTTGAAAAACTCGGGGCTCGGGTCATTTTGACTTGGGGGCCGGGTGAGCGGGAGACGGTTGAACTGATTGCCGGAAACCTGCGGGTGCCGGTGGTGGTTGCGAAAAAAACCTCATCCTTGCTTGATCTTGCTGCTATATTTGCGGCCTGTGATCTCTATGTTGGTGGTGACACCGGACCCATGCATCTTGCCGTTGCCGTAGATACCCCAGTGGTCGCTATTTTCGGGCCAACTCGCCCTCATATAAATGCTCCCTGTGGGGCCCCCTATCGAATCGTTCGCTACCCACTGCACTGCAGCCCCTGCCGTAAACGCTCCTGCAAAAGTCATCTCTGCCTCGAAGCCATCGGCTGGCGCCGGGTTTTTTCGGAGGTTGAAGATTTGCTCGCCGAAACCAGAAAAAAATTGGTAACTATTCAGCGTGAGTAGAAAAGCATCGTGTATTAATGAATTTCAGCGAATTCTGGGGACATAACCCGATTCTCCGAAGGCAATCGGGATTGCGCCCCCTGAATTTGCGGGTTAGCTGAATAGCTACAAAGATTGTTAAATTCCGCTTTGTTTTTATGAAGGTTTTGTGACAAACGTCAAAGCTTTGACGGATTATTTATCTTTAGATATAAAGTTATTTTCTTTTTTCTTCGTTAGTGGTAGTGTTTTAGCGGCAGATATAGTTGGAAAAATGGCTGGCATAATCATT
>JAYEMC010000060.1:0-5140 GCA_034717935.1 Pseudomonadota bacterium
ATCTTGATTCGCTTCTAATTCATCCGGTGGCAGGTTTTTCGTTTGAAAGTTTTGTGATTGAGGAGATTATTCGGGGTCTGCAAGCGACAATGGCAACCCGAATGGAGTATGCCTATTATCGCACAATCGACAAATCTGAGGTAGATCTGATTATTGGTGGGGTGAGGCGACCTATACCGGTAGAAGTCAAGTTAAGTTTAACTATTAATAGGAGAATACACTTGCGCGGACTGGACAACTTCATTGCTGATATGGGTGTAGATTTCGGTATTTTGGTGAATCGTGGGCATCGGGTAGAGCTTTTAAGTGAAAAAATTGTTCAAGTTCCGGTCAATTATCTATAGGGGTCACCAGCGGCTGGCTTTTACTGCCTGTGATGTTGTTGTTGGTAGTTTGACAGCTTAATTTTATTGTTTTGGAGGAGTTTGTTTTGAAAACACTACTGGTGGCCGGGGCGCGGCCCAATTTCATGAAAATTGCACCTCTTTATAGAGCGGCGCAGGCGTATGAAAATCTTGAATGTTTGATTATTCATACCGGGCAGCATTATGATTATGCGATGTCGCAAACCTTTTTTGATGATCTGGAACTGCCGGAACCTGATCATTATCTCGAAGCCGGTTCCGGCAGTCATGCCGAACAGACAGCCCGGGTCATGGTTGCATTTGAAAAGGTATGTCTTAATGAAGAGCCTGATCTTGTGATTGTGGTTGGTGATGTCAATTCAACCCTGGCTTGCAGTATTGTGGCGAAAAAATTGCTTATTAAAGTGGTGCATATTGAAGCCGGATTGCGTAGTTTTGATCTGACGATGCCGGAAGAGATCAACCGGATGGTGACCGATTCGATTAGTGACTATTTCTTTGTGACCGAATCAAGCGGCATGGATAATTTGTTGCGGGAAGGCAAGTCTGAGGATGCGGTTTTTATGGTTGGTCATGTTATGATCGATAATCTGCTACATCAGGTTGAGAAGCTAAAAGATTGCGATACTTCCGGTTTTGCGGTGGCGGAGTTGAAACAGCGACATAAACAATATCTCTTTATGACCATGCACCGGCCTGCCAACGTTGATGATCCTGAAACCTTAAAAGGGATTGTCGATTGTCTTAATAAAATTGCCGAGGATTATCCAATCTTTTTTCCGGTGCATCCGCGTACGGCCAAGATGCTGAAACAATTTAAACTTAAACTTGCCGACAATATTATTTGCTTTGGCCCGCTGGGATTTCGCGAATCTCTTTATCTCTGGCAGGATGCGATAGCGGTTTTGACCGATAGCGGCGGTCTCCAGGAAGAGACAACCGCTTTGGGGATTCCTTGTCTGACTTTGCGCGAGAATACGGAAAGACCGATAACCATTGAACTCGGTACCAATGTTTTGGTTGGTAATCAGCCGGACGGTATTATGAAGGCCTATGAGCACTTAAGTAAATCTTTTTCTGTTGGTAAGGGTGCGGGGCGGCGTGAATGTAAGGTGCCCAAATGGGACGGTCGGGCGGCGGAAAGAATTTGGCGGATATTGTTACAATGTTGAGGTAAATGCTCTATTGTGTAAAGCTTATGGATACTGTAAAGAGGTTTGCTCGTTATAGTTTTTTAAAGGGGAAAATATGGTAATCTTTTTTGCCTCGTTGATGGCTCTTATTCTGGGCTATGTTGTGTATGGAACAATAGTTGCCAAAATTTTTGGTGAAGATGAGAGCCGTAAGGCCCCGGTTGAGGAGCTTGAAGATGGGGTCGATTTCGTCCGCATGCCGACTTGGAAAATATTTCTTATTCAGCTCCTCAATATTGCCGGAGTCGGGCCTATTTTTGGCCCGATTCTCGGGGCTCTTTATGGTCCCGTCGCCTTGGTCTGGATTGTGATCGGGGCGATTTTCGCCGGTGGTGTGCATGATTATTTTTCCGGGATGCTTTCGGTTCGTCACCGGGGCGAATCGATTCCGGAGATTGTTGGTTATCATCTCGGCGGGACGGTCAAGCTCTTTATGCGGGGCTTTTCCGTTATTTTATTATTGTTGGTCGGAATTGTTTTTGTGTCCAGTCCGGCCCAATTACTGACAAACCTTATCAATGTCCCGATGCCGGTATTGGTGGCCATTATTTTTGCCTACTATTTTATCGCCACAATGTTGCCGGTTGACAAGGTCATCGGCCGCATCTACCCTTTTTTCGGCGCCGCCCTGATCTTTATGGTTTTCAGCCTGATGATTATGTTGATAGTCAATGGTTATGAACTTTTCCCCCAACGTACCTTGAGCAATTTAAATCCCAATGACCTGCCTCTATGGCCTTTGATGTTTATCACGATTGCTTGCGGAGCTTTGAGTGGTTTCCATGCGACCCAGTCACCGATGATGGCTCGCTGTTTGCCGAATGAGCGTATTGGGCGCCCGGTTTTTTACGGGGCGATGATTGTTGAAGGTGCTATTGCTCTGATTTGGGCGACGTTGGCAATCTCCTTTTTCCACACCCCCGAAAAACTCAACCAAGTTTTAAGTACCGGCGGTCCGGCTCTGGTTGTTAACGAGATTTCGCGTACCCTGCTTGGTGGCGGCGTCGGTGGTCTGCTGGCGATTATCGGTGTCGTCATTTTGCCGATCAGTTCAGGTGATACGGCCTTTCGCAGTGCCCGCCTGATTATTGCCGATTTTATGAAACTTTCCCAGAAAAGTGTTATCAAGCGGCTGCTTATTGCAATTCCACTTTTTGTCGTCGGCTTTATCGTCTCCAAAACCGATTTTAATATTCTCTGGCGCTATTTTGGTTGGGCCAACCAAACTCTGGCTGTGATTGTTCTCTGGACGGCCGCCGCCTATCTCAAACAGCAGGGGCGCTTGCACTGGATTGCAACTCTGCCGGCGCTGTTTATGACGGTGGTGGTCACCTCTTTTCTCGGCTATTCGAAGATTGGTTTCAAGTTGTCGATGACCATGGCCACCGGCCTTGGTTTGGTTGTTGCGCTTATCTGTGCGACTTTTTTCTTTATAAAGATTAAACCGGAAGGTAAGGACAGCAGTAAAGAAATCAATATTTAACACTCAACTCATTCGTTAGCCACGAAAGTACACGAATAAAGCACGAAAATTATTTTGTGACTTTTTTCGTGTACTTTCGTGTGTTTTCGTGGCTAAAAAATTTGAAAAATATCTTTCTACGTATCTATAACGCTCCTTATCTGCTCTTGACGATGGCGGTTTTTTTCTGGTCGGTTAACAGTATTGTCGGCCGTTACATGCGTCTTGACGTGCCGCCCATTGCGTTAGCCTTCTGGCGCTGGGCCGGGGCCTCGATCTTGATCTTCTATTTCGCCTGGCCGCAGTTGAAAGAGGATTGGCCGATTATCAGGCGTTATCTACCTCTGCTTTTGTTTTTGGCTCTGACCGGGGTTGCGATGTTCAATACATTGCTCTATAGCGGGTTGCAAACAACGGTTGCTCTGAACGGTTTCCTGATTCAATCGACGATGCCGATTTTGATCATGCTTTTCTCCTTTTTTCTTTTTCGCGATAAAATCAGCCATCTGCAAGGGGTGGGGGTCGCTCTGTCGCTTATCGGGGTGGTGATCGTGATTGCCCGGGGTGATCTTGAAGTGCTCCGCTCTCTTTCGCTTAATCGCGGTGACGTCTTGATTTTTATTGCTGCCGTCGGGTATTCCGTCTATTCGGTGCTGCTGCGTCAACGGCCAACGCTCCATCCTTTAAGTTTTATCGTTTTCACGTTTGTTACCGGCACCCTGATGCTCTTGCCTCTCTATATCTGGGAAACGGTTACGGTCAAGGCGCTAACCTTGAATGGCCCGACCCTGTTGACGGTTGCCTATGTCTCGATTTTCCCTTCAATCGTCTCCTATTTTTGTTATAATCGCGGCATCGAACTGATCGGTGCCAATCGGGCCGGGCTCTTTATTCATTTGAACCCGGTGTTCGGCACAATTATGGCGGTGCTTTTTCTTGGTGAAACCCTGTTCTGGTTTCATGGTGTCGGTATCGTCATGATCTTTGTTGGTATTATTTTAACCCTGCGACACTCCAACTGATGGTATAAAAATGAGAACATATCTTGACTGTCTGCCCTGTTTTATGAACCAAATTGTTCGCGTTGGAAGCTTGCTTGAACTTAGCGAAGCCGATTGTCTGGCGATGTTGCGTGAATTTGCCGGTCGTTTTGATGAAATTAAACTGGAAGACCCGCCGCCGAAAACTGCGATTACACTTTACAATATGATCAGTCGTTATTCCGGGCGTAATGATCCTTTTAAAGAGATCAAAAGAGAGAGTACCGAAAAAGCTCTGGCTCTCTATCCGGAGTTGAAAAAAAGGGTAGAGCTCACAAACGCTCCTTTGAGTCTCGCGGCCAAATTTGCGGTGGCCGGTAATGTTATAGACTTTGGCGTTGCTTCTCAATTTGATCTTGCTGCCGAAATTGATCGGGTTGTCGACGACGGTGCTTTCGGATACTGGCACGAGGAGAGTTTTTTTGCAGCCTTGGAAAAAGCCGAATGGCTTCTCTATCTTGGTGATAATACCGGAGAGACGGTCATGGATCGGCTCTTTATTGAAACTATTACTCAAAAAACCGGCACCCCGGTGAGTTATGTGGTTCGGGAAAATCCGATTATTAATGATGCGATTTTAGAAGATGCCCTGGCGGCCGGTCTGGATGGTTGTGCCAAAATTATTTCGTCAGGCTGTTCAGCTCCGGGAACCGTTCTTGATCTTTGTCATCCTGAGTTTCTCAAGCTTTTTTATGATGCTCCGTTAATCGTCAGCAAAGGCCAAGGTAACTATGAGACCCTGTCGGGTGTTGATGCTCCAATCTTTTTCTTTCTTAAGGCAAAATGCAGTGTTATAGCCGATCATCTGGGAGTCCAGCTGGGTGATCTGGTTTTGGCAAGTGCCTGATCGAGGGTGAAAGATTTTTTCAGAATGGGATTGATTCATCATCATCATCATAGTCATCATATAATGCCATATCACTTAATATATTGAGAAATACTCCAAGTGAATCGCATAAATTTTTTACAGATTCACTGTGTACCAGTTTGTCTTGGGGTGTCTTTGCTTTTCCCATTGATTTTAATGTCGCAACTATTTCTTTCTCAATACCGGTCATAATTTTTTCTGGATCCATTTTT
>JAYEMC010000061.1:0-5114 GCA_034717935.1 Pseudomonadota bacterium
AAATCGACCTGCAGGGTCTCTGCCTGTCTGAGATGCTCGATGGCTTCTTTGAGGTATGAAAAATCATCATTGTAGAGGGTGGGCATGGAGCTTAAATGGTTCTCGGCTGCCGGTGGTTTGTTGCCGGGCTCATTGCTGCCCATTAACAGGGCGAGCGGGTCGAAAGCCTCCTCACTATTTTGGTTTAATTTCTGTTCAAAAGCTGTGCTGCTGATACCGGTTTCAATGGCCTTGGCGGTTATCCGCTCCTCTTCATCAATGTCATAGACGCCCATAAGGGCGGAGGGGTCGCCAATATTTTTTACCGCTTCTTCATCTTTAGCGATGAGGAGCTCAAGGATACGCATATCACCTTTGATTTTGTCGTTTACGCTCTGGTTAATCAGATAGAGGATATAGGGAGTATGCTCCTGGCCGTAACGATCAACCCGGCCGTTTCTCTGCTGGAAGACCATGAGCGACCAGGGTATATCGAAATGAATAAGGCGATGACTGAGATAATGCAGGTTAATCCCCTCGGAAGCAACATCGGAGGCGACAAGCAGGCGCACCGGGGCCTCTTCCTTGCCGAAATCTTCGACAACTTTCTGCTGTTCCACATCAGGCATGGAACCATGTAAAATAGCTACCTGATTATCTTTCAATTTAAGGTCTTGGAGAAGATGTTTTTCAAGAAAACGCAAAGTCTCAATACGTTCAGTTAAAATAACGAGGCGGTCAAGTTTATCTCTCCCGGTCCAGCCGTAGCCATTTTTTTTGTCGGTGATGACGGAGAGCAGTTTTTGATATTTGGAAAAATTGTCGGGGGTTATGCCGGATACTGCCTCAGCCAGTTCTGAAAGCTGTTCAATATCTTGCAAAGCTTCTGTTGAAGTGTCTGGGGTACTACCTTTTTTAAGCCTTTGGATGCGGTTGTAAATTGTCAAAAGACAGGCGGCGGGGCTGGAAAAAAGAGACTTTTCCAAAGTGGTTTTGAAAAGCTGACCGGCTCCTTTGCGTTGGTCAAGTCTGGCAAATTCAAGATCGGCCAGGATATCATAAGCGATTTCTTCAGCGCTGCCGGCTTGACAATAAGCCTTGCTGATCTCTCTTGCCTTAAAGGCGCTTTGCACCTGATCCTGAATATCCTTTTTAAAGCGGCGGATGCATAAACCTTTGATATCTTCCGGGCCATAGTCGTCGGGGTTGGCGATGGCCGTGGGATCAAGCATGTTCATTAAACTGGCAAAACTTTGCGCTCGGCCGTCATGCGGGGTTGCCGAGAGCATGATCAAAGTGTCGGAGCGTCCAGAGAGAAGTTTGGCCAGTTTGGCGCGTTGCGAAGAACCCTTACCACGCTGGGCGACATTATGAGCTTCATCGATAACGATGATGTCCCAATAGGCATTTTCGAGATAGTTTCGATATTCGGTATCTTGTTTCAGGGTGTCGATAGAGACGATGGCTTTGTCGTAATAGTAAAAGGGGTTGTGGTTGGTAGGGATTTTGGAACGAACCCGGTGGATGCCAACCGAATCAAGGCGAACCAAGGGGATTGTGAAACGTGACCACATCTCCTTCTGGAACTGGGTCAGCATGCTTTTTACGGCCAATACCAGAATGCGTTTGCCTTTGCCCCGACGAATCAACTCGCTGACCAGAATGCCGCAGGCCAGAGTTTTGCCAAGACCAACGGCATCGGCAATCAAAATGCGTTGTCGAGGTTGCTCTAAGGCTTGAATTGCCGGATCAAGTTGATAGGGTACGGAATCCATGGCGGCTTTGTGGCCGATGTAGAGTTTTTCATCGGTAGGTGGAATTTGCCGCAACAGGCTTTCCATATAAAGAAGAGAGCCTTGATAAGAGCTGGATGTGTCGGGCACCAGTTTAGTATCTACAGGATCAAGAACCTCAATGTTTTTATCAATCTCATCAAGAAAAATTGCCTCTTTATCCCTGACCAATTCCGAGATACCCACTACGATTAAAGCAAAGCCACCGGTTGAGGTTCGATCCATCTTCCGCACCAGCCATTCGGCATCCCGTATCACGACTCTAGCACCGGGTGCTATAGCACTTACTGTATTCACTAAATTCCCCAAATAATATAGCTCCCAATATTCCATATCAAATAATGTCACACAGTAAAATATATGACTTTCAAAAGCAAGCATTATCACCGTATTACTAAGGAAAAGCAAATCAGTGAATACTTGGCGACAAAACTCGGCGGAGCAAAACCAAGGCGTTGCGAGGCCGGATTTCTTCGGAATGAAATAGCAGATTTTATTGTTACTATTCAGCTAACCCGCAAATTCAAGGTATACAATCCCGATTTCATGCGGAAAATCGAGTTATGTCCCCAAAATTTGCTGAATAGTAACATTTTATGAAGAACGGGGATATGAGCCCAATACTTTCATGTAAAGGCAGATCTCTTTGGTGGCCTTGATCATGGCTGCAACTTTTTCATCCTCACGATGACCTTCGAAATCAGCGATAAAAAAGTAGCTCCATTTTTCATTACGGGTTGGCCGAGACTCCAGTTTAACCATGTTCACGCCATATTCAGCCATTGGCGTCAAAACGTGGTGCAGGGCTCCGGGAAGATGGGGGGTGACAAAAAGAAGTGAGGTTTTGTCTTGGCCTGAAGGCGGGCTATCCTCTTTGCCGATTACGAGAAAACGAGTTGTATTGCCGGGTAAATCTTCAATTTTAGGGGCGACAACTTTGAGATTATAGAGCTCGGCTGCGGCTGAGCCGGCAATTGCGGCGGTCTGGCCGCGTTGCGCAGCGGCCCGCCTGGCGGCTTCAGCCGTACTGCCGCATTCGGTCAATATAGCACCGGGCAAATGGCGTCTGAGCCACTGCCGACATTGAGCAAAGGCTTGGGCATGAGAGTAGACCGTACGGATACTCTTCAATGGTAGATCGCCGGCGGCCAACAGATCATGCGAAATTGTCTGATAGCGTTCAGCACAGATCTTCAACTCTGAAGTGAAAAAGAGATCCAGGGTATGGTTAACCGGGCCTTCGATGGAGTTTTCCACGGGTACCATGCCGTAGTGGCATTGCCCTTTTTCCACCGCTTGAAAAACCTCTGCCACGTTGGTTTGCGGCATCATCACTGAACCGCCGCCGAAATGGCCTAAAGCGGCCAGGTGAGTAAAAGAGGCTTCCGGCCCGAGGAAAGCAATTTTATGCTGACTCTGAAGCTCACGGGCGGCGCCCATAATCTCCTTAAAGATCAGATGCAGGGCAGTCTGCGTCAAAGGTCCCGGGTTGCGCTTTTCAAGGTGTTGCAGAACCAGACTTTCACGGGCGTTATTAAGCGTGGAAAGACCTTGCTCCTGTTTTTCTTGACCAATTTTTCGGACCAGTTCGAGACGGCGGTTGATAAGTTCTAGAAGATTGCTGTCCAGGCTATCGATCTCTTTACGTAAAATATCAAGTTCTGTTGTCATTTTTTCTCCTAACTTGACAAAGCTGGAACTAAAAGATGGGTTAAAGGGCTAAGCTGCCAGATTAAGTTTTTTCATCCGTTCATGGGCACAGCGCAGCAGTTTTTCGGTGGTTTCCCAAGAGATACACTCGTCGGTTACTGAAACCCCGTAGGCCAGTTCTTCAATATTTTTATTGCAAGGCTGATTACCTTCGTAAAGATTGCTCTCCAGCATCATGCCGACCAGGGCCTGATTGCCCTCCAGGCGTTGACCGATAATATCTTTTAAAACCCGCTCTTGTCCTTGATGTTTTTTGCGCGAATTGCCATGTGAACAATCAACAACAATCGTCTCTTTGAGACCCTCATCTGCTAATTTCCGGCAAGCTTCCTCAATGCTGACGGAATCATAATTGGGTCGTTGGCCGCCCCGTAAAACCATATGAGTCCATGGATTTCCCGTGGTTGAAACTATGCAGGTTTTACCGTCGGGATCTACGCCGATGAAACTTTGCGGAGCCTGGGCCGCAATCATGGCGTGGATCGCTTTGCTTAAGCTTCCGTCTGTGCAGTTTTTGAAACCGACCGGCATTGAAAGTCCACTGGCCATTTCACGGTGGGTTTGGGATTCGGTGGTGCGCGCGCCGATTGCCGACCAGCAAACCAGTCCGGCCAGATACTGCGGAGTGATCGGATCGAGCATCTCGGTCGCGGTCGGCATTCCCATCCCGGTTATTTTCATAAGAATCCGTCGGGCCCGGCGTAAGCCTTCACCCATATCACAGCTACCGTTCATATGCGGGTCGTTGAGAAGACCTTTCCAGCCGATCGTCGTTCGGGGTTTTTCAAAATAGACCCGCATTACCAGAAGCATACTGTCGGCAACTTCAGCTTGCAGTTTTACGAGTCTTTCAGCGTACTCTAAAGCGCCCTTTTCGTCATGGATCGAACAGGGGCCGACGATCATCAGCAAACGTTTATCACGATGAGCCAGAATATCTTCGATCTGACGCCGTCCTTCAATGACGGTTTTTTCGCTTGCCGGAGTCAATGGCAACTCATCTTTGAATGTATTAGGGTCAATCAGTGGTTCGAAACTTTTGATATTAATGTCATGGGTACGAATAGTCATAGTGTAAACTCCTTTGTATTTTAACAAAAAAAAGGGCCGTGAGGATTTGTCCCCCCATGGCCCTTAAAAGAAAAAAGCCGGGGGTTGGTTTACCCTCGGCTTTATTGATTTATATGAGTTTCTAACTCTTAAATGCCCCAGGCAAACCTATCCTTATCTCTGCTAAAATAAAACCAAAAAAAGAGAAGGGCGGAAATGGTGCGGGTCATTTTAATGTGAGTCCTAGTTAAATAAGTTATTTTACCGATATTCTGCGGATTTGATTTTGCTGTTGTCCGCTAAACGGTATTCTAGTAGATCAATTGTTTGCTCATGTCAAGCTAAAATTATCTTAACTATTCAGCTAATCCGCAAATTCAGGGTACACAATCCCGATTTTCTTCGGAGATTCAGGTTATGTCCCCAGAAATTGCTAAAAGTTATCAATATACGACGCTTTTCTACTTACGCTGAATAGTTACAAATTATCAAGCAAAAGCTGGTTTTTCCTTTCTATCTGTGGTATTTATTTCGGTTCTTGAAATACTTGCTTAGCAAACTTGATGAACTCGTAAAAAAATC
>JAYEMC010000062.1:0-5097 GCA_034717935.1 Pseudomonadota bacterium
AAAGGTCTCAGGAGGAGCCAGTACGGTGGCAGCGGCAGCTGAAGAGATGAGTGTCAACATGAACAGTGTGAACCAGACGGCCGAAAATGCTTCGCAAAACGTTGCCAGAGTAGCGTCCTCTACAGAAAATGTCACCTCGATTGGTGCGGAGATCGCCAACAGTACTGAAAATGCACGTGAAATTACAAACCAGGCTGTGAGTCAGGCCGAAAGCTCTTCAAAGCGGATCTCCGAACTGGGCCTGGCGGCTGATGAGATCGGCAAGGTCACCGGAACTATAACCGAAATATCTGAACAAACCAACCTCCTTGCCCTCAATGCAACGATTGAAGCGGCTCGGGCGGGAGAGAGTGGAAAAGGTTTCGCGGTCGTTGCCAATGAGATCAAGGAACTGGCAAGACAGACTGCCGATGCAACGGTTGAGATAGAAAATAAGATTGGCGGTATTCAAACATCGACCAAGGCAACAGTTCTGGAGATTGAGGAGATCTCGAAGGTTATCAATGAAATAAATAAGATTGTTACCGGCATAAATCAATCGGTTGAGACCCAGAACTTAACCACGGCAGAAATTTCCAACGATATCAGCCAGGTCTCCCAGGGAATTATGGAAGTTACTGAAAACGTCGGTCAAGCCTCTACGGTTGCCGGGGAGGTTGCCCAGGATATTGCCGAGGTCGACCATTCATCAGGCCAGATGCTGTCCAATACAACCGAAGTCAATACAACCGCTGCGACATTGAATAATTTAGCCGGTCAGTTGCAGGGCCTGGTGGGGAAATTTAAAGTTTAAGTCATTACGCCGCAATCGTGGATAAAGGAAGATATAATGAAAAAAGAGATAACTTTCATTAGCTCAACATCTGTTGAAATTAAAGAGATATTTACTAAAACTAAAACCATTGCCATTATCGGACTATCTCCAAAAACAGAGAAGGACAGCAACAAAGTTGCAAGATATCTACAAAAAGCCGGCTATAAAATTATTCCTGTCTACCCAAAGGGAGATGAGATCCTCGGCGAAAAGGTCTATCGCAACCTTAACGAAATTGATGAGCAGATAGACATGGTCGATATCTTCAGAAAATCGGAATTTATTGCGCAGGTCATTGATGACGTTTTAACCAGAGACGATGTCAAATGCGTCTGGACCCAACTCGGCCTGATAAACAACGAAGCGGCCCGGAAAGCTGTGGATGCCGGTATTAACGTAGTCCAGGATCTCTGTACTAAAATTGAACATCAGAGGATGTTTCCTTTCGGTTAACATTAAAAAACATGGTAACTATTCAGCTTGGAGGGCGTTCAGGCGGTTTCAATTTTGATAGGACGCTGAAGTTACAAAAATATTAGATATTTTGCACCCTTAAATCATAAAACGAGGAAAACCGTCATGAATTATAAGGAAATTTCATTTACAAGCAAAGGATCAGTGGGCTACCTAACGCTCAACAACGCCGGAAAGGTTAACGCTCTCTCAGTACAAATGATTAAAGAGATCATCTCACTGCTAACTGAAGTAGCTGAGGACGAGTCTATAAAAGTAATTGTCTTAAAAGCCGCCGGACGCCATTTTTGCGCCGGCCACTACTTGGCTGAAATGGTAGATGCCGGGGTAAAGGAGTACAAATTCATCTTTGATCAGTGTACGAAGATGATGATGTTAATCCATGAAATACCTCAGATAGTCATTGCTCAGGTTCAAGGTATTGCGACGGCAGCCGGTTGTCAATTGGCGGCATGGTGCGACCTGGTCGTTGCCGAAAAGGGAGCTCGTTTTTCTACCCCTGGGGTCAAAATCGGCCTTTTCTGTACAACACCAATGGTTGCCATCACTAGAGCCATCGGCCGCAAAACAGCGATGGAGATGCTGGTTACAGGGCGAGAATTTCCGGCTGCCGAAGCCAAAGATATGGGCTTGATAAATCGAGTCGTCCCGCTTGAGGAGCTGGACAAAACAACCACAGAGTTAGCCGAACAGATCGCTGAAGCCAGCGGTTTTGCCCTGGCCGTCGGCAAACAAGGACTCTACGCCCAAGCCGACATGAGCGATGCTCAAGCATTCCACTACGCCAAACATACGATTGTTATGAATAATCTCTCCGAAGATGCCCAAAACGGCATCAATGCTTTTCTGGAAAAGCGAAAACCAGAGTGGAAAAACCGCTAGGAGCCTGTCCGAGAATAGGATTTTTTCGCACTTCTTTGATCCCATTAATTATTTTTTGGCTAATGCCAAAACAGGTTTTTTACATTTTTATCAACTTTTTTATTGAAAACCGAAAAATACCTTCGATAAACTATTACAGCGGTGGAAAACCAGTGGTTACAAATGACATTCCACCAGATATTTCACTATCAATATATTGTTTTATTCGGAGGATTAAATGAAAGAAATATCAAGAGAAGGCTTGCCCTGCCTGAGCAAATCGTCTATAGTTCTATTCGTTATATTATCATTAACTCTACCATGGGGAATAACAACTGAATCGTGCCAAGCATCTTCGACAGTTAATGAGTCGGTCAGCAGCGGCATTTTGAAACAGAAAATGGAACTACAAGAGGAGATTATTAACCTTAAACTACTGGGAGTGACATCGTATGAACTAACGGAACTTTTCCACAAACTAGTCAAAACTACCCCCGGTGTTATTGAAGCCCAGCGCTACCACCTTAACCTTGATCCGAAATTTCCCCAGGCCTGCTGTGTTAAATGGCAGATCACGTTTGCCGGGATCACCCCTTTTGCCCTTGAAAGTGAAATTTACAACCGCCTTAAGGAGATCACCAAAAACGACTCGACTGCCCACTTAGCCAATGGCTCTGAGATCACTTTGAGCACCTCAGAACTGGCAGCTTTAAAAACGATCAAACCCTGGCAGGCAACCAGCAAAAGTTTACGTTTCATCCAAACCCAAACTTTTGCCCAAAACCATAAATCCCGATGGCCGCATCAACGCCACCACTACCAACGCTGGTCGGATTGTCCTAATCGAGGTTTTGAATAAACATAACTATTCAGCATAAGTAGAAAAGCACCGAATATTGATGCATTTTAGTAAGTTCCGGGCTAGGAGGCTGTCCGAGAATGCTCTTTTTCCCCAGCTCAGCGTTATTTTTTGCAGATAATGCTCGAAATACTAAGTGTATGTCTGTGCTTATCTGCAAAAAATGCCTCGATCTGAGAAAAAATTTCTATTCTCGGACAGGCTCCTAGCCGGATAAGGCACTAAATTACAAGAGAGGTTAGATATGAAAGCTTTACGTTTCCTACTCCTTACATCTCTGGCTTTACTGTTGACCGCCTGTGCGGGCATGACGCCGGTTGATTACGCCCCGACCCAAGCGGAGCGGCTGCTTGATCAAAGAATTGATCTCCTGCTTGACAACCTCCTCTCCGACCAGCGTTTTACCTCCAGCGAGATGGCTCCGGCTGCAATTGTTCCCGGTTCGGCCATGCAAGGTGAATATTTCAGCCGCCTGGAAGAGTTGATTTGTGAACGCTTGGAAGCCCGCCTGCGGGAATCACATGACATTTTTAAACTTTCTCGCCAAAACTGGTTTGAACTACGGGCCGGACACGCTTTAAGTTTTCAAAATCAACCTCTGGATCGCCGTCAACGTTTACGCTCGGCTATCATTTATCAGGTTGAAATTGCTGCTGATACGGTCTTAGACCGGGTCAACGCTACAATTACAGCCGGCAGTGCCGACGGACAAGGCTTAACCGGGGTTATTGCCAGCGGCCCTATAGGCTTTGGTCAAGAGAGCTTGGCTCGCCAACTCCATTATGCCGCCGCCAACCGCAATCCTTTTCCTGAAGGGCTGGAAGAGAGGCCTTACTCCTCCCTGGATCGCCTCGCTTACAGTCTGACATCAGAACTTAGCGAAGCTTACCGAAATGGTTTGCGGGTTGGCGGCCAGCAGGTTGCCGACCACGAAGTCAAAGTTCTTCTTTACACAGCCTCTTCTCGCTACCCGACCGGCCTGACCCAAGAGATTCAGAACGCTCTACAACAAGCTCTAATCAGTCGCCGAGGATTCACCTGTGTTGTCAGTCGCCAGGATTTCGGCCCGGCCCTGCAACAGGTCGACTTTTACCAATGGCATTCACAACTTTTCAAACCTGTCGAAATACCACAATTTGAACCGGGCACGGTTCTACTCATGGTGGACATCAGTCAACCGGTCAAACCCGGAACCTTAAGCCTGGCCCTGCGCGCCATCTGGCGCACCAACCCACTTGAGGATCAACATGGCAACCTGGTTAGAGAAGATGGCAGTGGCACCTACGTTTCCGGATTTACGGCAAAAGCTTATTTCAAAGGTAATCAGCTACGCTATCGCTACGGTACCCGCCGCCCGGCAGTCACCTATAAAAAAAGAGTAGAGCGCACTAACCCCAATCCAATTGTCCGCGCCCGTGAACCCTGGAGCGGCCCGAGTACTGATTTAAATCTCTGTTTCTACGATTTCACTGAAACTCTGAGTGACCGAATCTACCCGGTACTTAATCAGGCTCCCGGAGTTACCTGGCTCCGGCGGGCTGATGAACTTTGCAACCGTGACTCCGACTGCCTCTGTTACGAGATTTGGTACAATGGCACCCGTGAAGATATGTCGACCTGGCTCAAGCAATATCTAAGAACCTCAAAAAGTGTCAATTTTCGTCTGACCAGCAACGGTCCGGGCCGCCTTGAAGTACATTTTGATGGAGGTTTTAAATAGTGCCCGACCGAAAACCGCCAATTTCCTCGATTGCGGCGTTAGGCTCAAATTTTAATCCTCGGAATACTTAATGTATGCCTGTGGTTAAAATCTGAGCCTGCCTTGCACTCAAGAAAATTGTCAGGTTTTCGGTCAGGCACTAAATAATAAAATATTTTGAAATTAATAATCCAGTAATCCAGTAATCCAACAGGGAGGAAAAAATGAGTCGAAGAGTAATGTCAAAAAAATCAGTTTTAGCCGTATGCCTGCTAACTATCTGCCTGCTTCTCGGAGCTTTCGCCAGCTCCGCTTTAGCCCAACAAAGAATTGTGGTTCTGCCTTTCTATGTTGAAGAGGGCCGCGATGCCAATGCCGGCGGTAATGCCA
>JAYEMC010000063.1:0-5088 GCA_034717935.1 Pseudomonadota bacterium
CTACCTGCAGGAGAGTCAGGAAAAAGAGGGCTTTGCTCTCTATCTGGTCAAAGAGTTGGGCCCGAAAAAAATTCTCATTGAAACTTTATGGGATTTTATCCGGAAGCCGGAACAGAGTCTGGTCGTTAATGAAGTTTTAAGCGAGGTTTCACTGCTTATTCTTGATGGTCTGACCGAGGCCTCTTTTGCTTTAGTCGGTGATCTGGAAAAACTGAATCTGCCGGAAGGGGAGATTGATGAAGGAGCCCTTATCGAGCGCGGTGTGACTCGTAACTGGAGTCGCAAAACTCTGCCCGAAAATATCCTTTTTCGTTATGGGGACCCAGTCGGGGGAAAACGCAATCTGCTCCTGGCTCTGGAACCTCCACCGGAACTGCCGAAAAAAACTGATGAAAAGAAAAAATAAAGGGCTCATAAAAATAGTGCCTTTTCCTTGATTTTTATTTGTGTCTATTTGTGTTCATTTGTGGTTCCAGCTTTTAACCACAGATGAATACGGATGGACACTGATATAAACTTTTTTAAAGAATTATGGATTTGCGTGAAAATAGAGGTTTTGCTCTGATTGCGGTTTTCTGGATATCGCTACTCCTTGGCATTCTCGCTTTAAACTATGCGACGACGGCCAGGCTTAATGCCGAGGCGGCTCGCAATCGCCGCTTCGGGACGGAATATGACTATCTTTTGCGTTCAGCCGTGGTCAAAGGTTATCATGAGTACCTGAAATATCGGGCCAATCGCTCTCTTTTGGCCAAAAAGGATGAGGTTGAAGAGCTCAGTGACCAGCCTTTAGAGCTTTGGTATCCCCGTTATGAGCCTTGGGAGTGTGAGATTGAAGGGGTTAAAGTCGGCATTAAAATTATTGGCGAGGCTGGTAAATTTAAACTTAACGGGCTCAAGGTTGAACGTTGGCGCCGCATTGTTGAGGCTTGCGGAGTGGTTGATGAAGAGGCTCGCGACGGTATCGTTGATTCGGTTTTGGATTGGATTGATGGCGACAGTCTGCATCGGCTTAATGGGGCTGAGAGTGACTATTATGAAGAACAGGGGTTGGAATATGGTTGCAAGAACCGTGAGATTGATGTAGTTAACGAGCTTTTGTTGATCAAGGGAGTAACATTTACACTCTATGCCGGAGGTGATGGTCATTCCGGTTTGGTCGATCTGCTCTCGCCTTACGGGCGTGACGACCGGCTCGACATCAATAGCTGCGCACCAGCGGCCCTGGCTCTAGTTGAAGATTTGCCCGCAGATGTGATCGCTGATATTATTGCCTTTCGGGCCGCGACTCCGATAACTAAACTGGCTGAATTAAGTGAATTGGTGCCGCCCGAATATTTCAGCTTGCTCAATCAATTTTTTACGGTTGCCGATTCCGAATATGTTGCCATCAGCGCATTTGAAGCGAACCGCGCCGGCGAGCCCGGCAACTGGTATCGACAAGTATTTACTGTAAATTAAAATATTTTTTACCACAAAGAGCACGAAGAAAAGCTACGATAAAAAAATCCACTCTGACTCTATGCGGGGACAGGGTTTAACGAGACGACCGGCAATCAATAAACGCTGTAGTGTCAAGGTATACAATCAACCGACAGCTATCGGCAGCCTGTCCCCTTCGAAGTGGGCGAAGCGATGTTCGTCGTTCCCCGCTGTAACTTTGCATTTTGAATTATTGTACTTATGAATTTACCCTGGCTACCGGAAACTAAACTTTTGCTGCTTGAGGAAGGGCGCTTACTCTTTCTTCGGTTACGGCGCAGCTTTGGCGGTCGGGCTCGGGTGGTGGAGCGTAAAGAGTACGCCTTGGTTCGATCCGATGATCTGGGAGCTGCGGTTGCCGCCTTGAAAAATGATTGTCGGCCGGGGCTTGATGATCTTTTGTTGCTTGGGTTGCCGCTGGAAGTTTTTACAATTGTTCATTTTACGCTGCCTCTGGCCGCAGCCGAGAGTCTTGATGATGCCGTCGGTTATGAGTTGATGCGCCATGTGCCGCATGATCTTGAAGGGCTTCATTGGAGCTATCGTTGTCATGAAGAGGAGGAGCGTTTGGCGATCAGCGTTACTCTGGCGGACCGTTCTCGAGTGCAAAGTTATCTGGCCGCTTTTACGGTAGAGGGCTTCAATCTTTCAGCCGTCTTTCCGGCCCTTTTTTTGCTCGCTTGGATGGTGCAGGAGCCCGGCCTTTACTTAGGTGGTGGTGCCGGGCAGCGTGAAATGGTGCTTTTTGATGGTCAGGCAGTAAATTTTCAAGCTTGGGAAAGTGCAGAGGCTGAGGATGCGGGCACTCTTTTTTTGACGCAAAATATTCCTTTAGCTGAAAATCGAGGCCAGGTTTTTGAAAAAGTTTTTTTATGGTCAACGGCTAAAGGTATGGTCGAGAGCTTGCCCCGGTTGCGCCCGATGTTGACCTGTTCGGAAATTAACGATCTGCCTGAGATCTTGCGCCTCGATTGGCTCGGGTTTCCCTATAGTATCGATCTGATCTCTCCCCAGGTGTTGCGTCGTCGGCAACTCTGGTTGAAACTTGAGGTGGCGGCGGTTCTCTTTTTATTGGCGGCACTTATTGGGCAACCTTTGGCGGTATTGGCGGGTAAGCAGCGTCATTTACAAAAACTAGAGAAAAAGTTGACTGCTGTTCGTCTGGAGGCGGACAAACTCAGCGGCGTACGAAAACAAAATCAGGCGACCATCAGTCATCTGGAGACACTGGCTCAGCTGGTTCAAGGTCAGTCGGTAACGATTGATCTTTTAAAAGAGCTTACCGAGGTGATCCCGCAAGATACCTGGTTGCGCTCATTAGCGGTTAGGGCGCGAAAAATCCATCTTCAGGGAACCTCGGCGTCAGCTACGGCCGTGGTCAAGGCTTTAGAGGATTCTCCTCTCTTTAATAAGGTTCACTTTGACTCCCCGGTGGTTAAAAAAGGGAGTAGTGAAACCTTCAAAATTGTCGTTGATCTAGAGTAGTGTTATGAAAAATTTTGAATCCATTACCGATCTACTCAGGCGCCGTGAAGTTTTGCTGGCTTTGGCCGGGATTTTGCTGTTGTTGGTTGTCGGGCGGGCGGGCTTGGGCTTCTATCAGGCCCAAAATCAGGTTTTAGACGACGAAATTGCCCTGAAAACCCTGCAGTACGAAAAATTCAGCCGTCTGGTTGCCCGGCGTCAGGAGTTTTCCGCTCTCGATCAGGCTCTGCAGAAATTCAATCAGGAGGTTAAGGCTCGTCGCCTGGTTCAGGGAGAGACTCCAACCTTGACCGAGGTTCAGTTTCAAAACCTGCTCCAGAAGCTGGCCCGTGAAAGTTCGGTTGATGTGCGGACGACAAAAGTATTACCCGTAATAAAAAAAGATGGGATAACCATGTTGCGCTTGCGTTTGAGTTGCCGGGCCGAGATTGGGGCGGTTAAAGACTTTCTCATTAAAATCAATAACATTGAAAAATTTATTTTTCTCCAGGAGGTTGAAATAAAGACCATCAGCCGCCGGGAGAAACGCTACTACTATTTGAATACGGTTGTCAGCGCTTTTACGGTATAAAGGAATATTAATGATTAAGTGGGCTCCATCCCGGGCCGGGCTCTCGCTTCTCTTTCTCCTTTTGGGACTGACGGCGCTGTTTTATGCACGCCACACCTACAAGCGTTATTCCGGGGCCGAGATCTCTTTTTCAAGCAAAGCCACGCCGGCAGTTGCCGGTGTAGCCGTGCAGGCGACGATAAAGGAGTTGGGTGCTAAACTGGCTAAACCCCAGGTCGGAGTGGGGCGTTACGCGGTGACGGCGGATAAGAATCTCTTTTCTGCAGATCGCAAAGCCTGGCAGCCGGCCGTTGCTAAGCAGCCTGTAGCTGAGAGTAAAGAAGAGACCGCCGCTGCGGCTACGGCTCCGGTGCGGCGGGATGTAATCCTTTACGGCACCTATATTTCCGGTTCGGTCAAAAAAGCGATGCTGCACTTCAAGCGGTTTCGTAAAGGTCGGATGCTGGTAGCTGAAGGTGATGAGGCTAAAGATGAAGATAGCCGTGCTTCCGGTCGTCGCAATACACCAGTCTATACGGTGCTTAAGGTTGAAGCGAAAAAAGTTACCCTGAAAGATGAGCGGGGCGGCGAGTTTGAAGTTTCTCTTTATGATAACAAAAAGCGGCGTCCGGCCAAGACCAGCAATAAGAAAAATATTCAGGTTGAGGCGGCAGCGGCCGCCCCGACAGTGAAGCAAAAACAGGTTAAACCGGCTGGTTCCGGCCCTAAAGTGGCAGGTACAACGGTAGCCACTCCTGGGTTGAGTGCTAAACAGATTCGTAAGCTTTCAGTTGAAGAGAAAGACGCACTGGTCGAGCGTGGAGAATTGAAGAAGCATAGCACCCCTTTTGGCCCGGTTTATAAAAGGGTGCGTAAGAAATAGAGGGACATCCCTAACCCTTAACCCTTAACCCCTATTCCCTGTTCCCTGGATTATCGGGATTATCGGGATGGAGAAATAGATGGCAAGAGTGAATTATAGATTCTGGTTGAGATCAGGGCTTGTGGTTTTTTGCAGCCTGTTTCTGCTTTCCTGTACCATGTTACGGCCCTCGGTGCGCAAAGATGCTTTGCCGCCGGGCGGCTTGTTACAGGGGCGGCCCTCGCCGACTCAGGTGGCAAAGGCAGCGGAGGAAAGTTCTGAGGTGGAGGCCCCGGCGGCAGTTGATGAGAGCGAAGATCTGCTGCGTAAACTGGCTCTGCAGGAGCAGGATTTCAACCAGCGCTTGAAGCGGTTTACAACCGGTATCGTGAAATCTTCTGTGGATTCGGGAGCCTCGATTCAAGCTCAAGTCAAGGGTCGTGAAATGGTCAGCCTCAATTTTGATGATGCTGATTTGATTGAAGTTTTACGCCTTTTTATGGAGATCCTGGAGGAGAGTTACACGATCTATCAAGGGGTTGGCGGTAAGGTTACGCTGGAGATTAATGCCGAGCTTAATCGAGAAGAGCTTTTCGAGCTCTTGCGCGGAGTTTTGCGCATGAATGGGGTTGTCATGGTGCGGCGTGGGTCTTTATGGGAGATCATGCCTCAGGCGGCTCTGCCGGCGGCGGCAGAGGCTGGAGAGTTG
>JAYEMC010000064.1:0-5070 GCA_034717935.1 Pseudomonadota bacterium
GCAATGAAAACGCTGCAAGATTGCGAGACGGCGGAGAAGCGAGCGGTAGAGATCTTGAAAGGTTAATTTCCGAATAATTTTACGCTCCCTCACCAGCCGCAGAGGGGTTTGGAATTCAATTGTGAGCTGGTCGGAAGGGTTGCCGGCCCGGCTTACGAGCTCGGCGCCGATCTCAGATTGCGCCGGGAGCAGTTCCCGGATTTCATGATCGTAAATAACCGATCCCCGACTATCTGAAACCTGTTGTAATCGACATTTTCCCCGCTCTCGACCCAGTCCGCGAGCCGCCAACTCTTCCATGACCAGCACAAAATAGGGCAGATAGTCACGAGCGCGACCGATTAACACCAGTCCGAAAGGAAGTTCCTGACCTGCGTTAATTAATCGTTCTGAACTTAACGGCGGTCGCAGGATGAAGGGATGCGGAACTTTTTCATATTTACGCATCACTTTGCTTCCGGCCGGACGCGGGGTTTCAAAAATATAGCTGTAAGCGCAGTTGGACGTCAGAATACATTTTTCACATTGAGGCTGATGCCGGGTAATACAGACCGCCTTTTTGAAAGCATAGCCGAAAGCCCCACGCAGGGTCGAACCTTTAAAAGGCGGCAGGGGGAAATCCTCTTGTGCCAAAAGGCGAAAATCAAGTGAGAGCAGGGAAAAATCGGAAAAAGACATAGGATAAAAGAGAAGTCCCCCTATCTGATTACAGGTGATTTAACAGGCAAAATTTAATACACTCTTTACATAGAGCTATTCATATATAATTGCAAGAGGAAACAATATTTAGCAAAAGTTTACGGAAGGTAGGCCAAAGCTGATGATTATAAGTTGCCACGGTTGAAGGTATCTTATATAATACTCGAGGTTCCCGATATTGAACCTGCGGAATATGACCAACTTTAACGACAACAAATTATTGATTGATGAACTCGTAAAAAATGGAAAACACCACAAAGAGAAAGCAACTAAGCGCCCAGATCACCGGATTTGGCTGGGTAACTGCGGCGGGATGGGGCCGGGGGCGGAGTGGTGGAGTTCCGCTCTGGGAGGCGGGCGACCCGCAACCTCCAACTTCTATTTTGCAAAATTTGCACGGCGGTTCACGTTTTGGCCGCCTTGATCTTTTTTCCCAAATCGGGGTTGCGGCCGTAGCTTTGGCGCTCGAAGATGCCGGACACCAACCAGAGACAAAATCTTGCAAAACCGATGACCGCCCTGATATCGGCTTGGTTTGCGCGACCACCAGCAGTTGCAAGCACACCGATCATAACTTCTACAAAACGGTTCAGGATAATCCGCGTCTTGCCAGCCCGGGACTTTTCGTCTATACTCTGGCTACCAGTTTCTTGGGGGAGGCGGCTTTACGTTTTGCGATTACCGGGAGCAGCCTGGCCCTGATCGAGCCTCAACCAAGCGGTGGAAAAGCACTGCGTCTCGGCCTCGAACAGCTTAACTACGGCGATGAAGATGTGGTAATTACCGGAATCTGCAACCTCTTTGAAAAAGAGACCCGCAGAACTCCATTTTTTTCCGGTGCGCTCTTTCTTGTTCTCGAAAAAGAGCAAGATCGACGAGCTCCTTTTTGTGGTATAGTAAGTTGCAATCCTAAAGAGAATGGTTTTTATTACAACGACCAAGCTTGCACTGATATTTTATCATTGATTAAGATAATTTGTAAAAAATAAAATTAAGGCTTACAGTATATGAAAATGAGACTAATCTACCCCCGCTGGCCAAAACTGGAACAGCAGACCGAATTTCACCTGCCGCCGCACGGGCCGGTGGTTTTTGCCGCAACCGTACCCGAAGAGGTTGAACTGAAATTCACCGACGATAATCTTGAAGAGGTTGATTTTGACGAGAAACCCGATCTGGTTGCCCTTTCGGTAATGCTCACCTGTCAATTGCCGCGAGCTTTCGAAATTGCCGATCGTTTTCGGGCTCAAGGAGTGACGGTTCTCTTTGGCGGAATTGCAACAATGCTCCATACTGATGAGGTTAAAACCCATGCCGACAGCGTTTTCTTAGGTGAAGCCGAAGGCCGTTTTGGGCAGGTTATTGACGATTTTCAGGCGGGTAAAATCAAACCCATCTACAACTATCTCCACGACCACCCCGATATCGCCCTGGTCGGCCCGGCTCGGCGTGAAATTTTAAACCGTGACCTTTATAACTATCGCGGCGTCCAGATGCTCGATCTGATACACGCTTCACGGGGCTGCAAATTCAACTGTTTCCCCTGCAGCACCGCCTATCTCGGCGGCCGTAAATTCCGCCCCCGCCCGATCAAACAGGTAATCGCCGAGATGGAGGCGATCCCCAACAATCGCCTCTTTATCGTCGACAACTCTTTAGCCCAGGATCGAGATTGGCTGATTGAGCTTTTTACAGCCATGATTCCACTCAAGAAAAAGTGGGTCTCCCATCCGATTTTAGATGATGAAAAGGTCGTTAGTTTAGCCGCCGAAGCCGGTTGCTGGTATGTCTATCAGGCGATTATCGACACCTCGCCGGTTATCGCCGGGCGGATTAAACGCTTGCAGGAGTACGGTATCGGCGTCGAAGGAACAATTTTATTAGGAACCGACGATCAGGATGAAACCTACATCAGAAACCTTATCGATTTTCTCATGGACACCAATTTAGATGTCGCCGAGTTCACAATCCTGACCCCTTTTCTCCATACCCCTTTACGTGAACAACTCGAACGTGAAAAACGAATCCTGCACAATAACTGGATCGACTACACCACCGATAAAGTTGTCTTCCAACCCAAACAGATGACCCCGGCAAAACTGCAAGAGCTTTTTCACTACGCCTGGGATACATTCTACGCCGATGGCGGCTATCAGATCAAAATGGGCGCCCTCTTCAAAAAGCTTATCGCCCGCGAGATGGACGACGGCACCTATAAACGTTACGATCCCAAACGCTCCCGCAATTTCGGGCAAAACCTTAAGGCCGCTCCATGAGCCGGGTTCTGCTGATCTCAACCAACCGAGCGACAGCTCCCTATGTGGTTTATCCGCTGGGCATGGCTGTTGTCGCCGGGGCTTTAGACAAAAACGGTCACCAGGTCGAACAATTTGATCTGCTCGCAGCGGAGACGAGCGGTCGAACCCTGGAAAGTATAATCTTAGAATTTGGCCCCGACTTTATCTGTCTCTCACTGCGCAATATCGATAATACAGACTCTTTCAGCGGTGCTGACGGCTGGTATCTGGAAGAGGCCCGGCAAACGGTAATAAAGATTCGCAGTTTAACAACCGTCCCGCTGATTGTCGGCGGCCCAGCCTTCTCACTGATGCCGGAAGCAATCCTGGACTATCTCAAAGCTGATTACGGAATTATCGGCGAAGGTGAAGAAGCCCTGCCCCAACTTCTCAATCAACTTAGCGCCGGAAATTCACCACCAGCCCTCATTAAAGGAACCTGTCCCCTTAATGGCGAAGAGTTCGCAACCCCTCAATTTCACCCCGAACTCCTCAGTTACTACCAAGAGCGCAGCGGCATCGCTAACCTGCAAAGTAAACGCGGCTGCCCGCATCGTTGCTGTTACTGTACTTATCCTGAACTTGAAGGACGCACTTTCCGGCGGCGCCCGGCCACCGCCGTGGTTGACGATATTGAACGACTACAAAAAGATCACGGGATTAAAAACCTCTTTTTTGTTGATTCGGTCTTCAATGAGAGCCAGGGGCACCATCTCGCCGTATCCGAAGAGATCTTACGCCGTGAGATTAATATCAAATGGTGCGCCTTTTTTCGACCCACCGGCTTAAATCGCAAAGATCTTAAACTGATGCAGAAAGCCGGCCTCTTTGCCCTCGAACTGGGTAGCGACGCAACCACGGATACTACGTTGCAAGGCCTCAATAAAAGCTTTAGTTTTGCCGATATCCGCTCAACCCACGAAGCCTGCTTGAGCTTGAATCTACCGGCCGCCCACTACATTATTTTCGGCGGCCCCGAAGAGAGCCCAAAAACCCTGCACGATGGTCTCGCCAATCTCGACCAGCTCACCGACAGCGTCATCTTCGCCTTCTCCGGCCTCCGAATTCTCCCCGGCACCCAACTCTATCAACGCGCCCTGCAAGATAACGTAATTTCGAAAACAACCTCTCTACTGCGACCGACCTACTACTTCTCGCCGCAAATCGATCCAACCACCATGAACGAGACCATCAGCAAAGCCTGCCGGGGCCATCGAGAACGACTCTTCCCGCCCGCTGAAGCCTTAGAGAGAATGACGATCATGCGACGCTTCGGCTTCAAAGGCCTGCTTTGGGATCAACTTATAAAACAAGGTAAAAAACAATGAAAAAGATGACTCTTGGTAAAACCGGTATCGAGGTTAGTGAACTCTGTTTCGGAGCTCTGCCGATGGGCCCTTTACAGAAAAACATGCCGCCGGAAAAGGGTGCGGAGATTATCCTGCGGGCACTTAACGGCGGCGTTAACTTTATCGATACGGCTGAGCTCTATCAGACGTATGAACCGATCCGCCAGGCTTTAAAGAGAGCGTCTTTGAGACCGGTTATTGTCAGCAAATCGATGGCTTTAGATTATGCCGGGATGCGAAAAGCAGTGGAAGAGGCTATAAAAGCGCTGGAGGTTGATTACATCGATATTTTCCATCTCCATGCGGCCCGGGTTCCGGAAAATGAAAATGTTTTTGCGAAACGTTCGGGGGCCTGGCAAGCTCTGCTCGACTGCAAAAAGGAAGGCCTTATAAAAGCTACCGGAATCAGCACTCATTCGGTACCGGCGGTTCGCCTGGCGGCGGAGATTTCGGAAGTGGACGTCGTCTTTCCGATCATCAACAGAAATGGTATCGGCATTCTTTACGGCACTATTGCAGAGATGGAAGAGGCGATAAAACTCTGCCTGAATCGAGATAAAGGTGTCTATTTCATGAAAGCTCTGGGCGGCGGCTCGCTGGTCAAAGATTATCATGAAGCGGTTAGTTTTGTCCGCGATATCAGCCGCGTACCGATCGCCATGGGCATGGTGAGTTTGGCCGAAGTTGACTACAACCTCGCCTACTTTAAGGCCGCGCCGGATGAG
>JAYEMC010000065.1:0-5063 GCA_034717935.1 Pseudomonadota bacterium
CAACCCGATGCCCCCATTCTTCCCGCGAGCTGCCTACCGAGAACGAGCATCCTGCTTGATGGAGTTGGGTAGCTACCATTTCGGGAAAAACCTTTCGGCTTGCGACCTACTATATGAAATATCCAGTAGTTCCCGGACATGTTCAGACCAAACATTTTACATCTTGCATCAATGCCATCATTATGCCATAATATTTAGTTGCATAAATGCGGGCTGCGCCCGCAACCCAATCAAGTCAGTTAGAGTTAAAGTTAAAGTGAACGAACCACCATAAAGTTACAGCAAGTGGAGTCGAACGTCGCTTCGCCCTGCTTCGCACGGGGACAGAATTAAATTCTGTCCCCACATCGAGACAGTTTGAAATCTAAGCCGAATATTTACAACTACTCATTAGTAAGAGTCTAAAACCATGACTGAAATAAACCTCGACGGCGAACCTGGGCAATCTTTCAGTGCCAGAATAAGAAGCCTTGATAAAATTCTCTCAGAACTTGAAACTGATTGGCCGCAAAGCAACAGCCATCTTCAGCGCTGGCGCCAAACCCTTACCACCCTAAACGGATTACGATCAAGTTTCAGCTTGCCTGTCTCCTGTATAGGCCCAGTAAAATCCGGCAAAAGCACACTTATAAACACCCTGGCCGGAGCTGACCTGCTGCCGACCGGAGCCGGCATCACCACCAGTTTTCCGACCACTGTAAGTGCGGGCAAGAGCTTTTCCGCCCATATCGAATTACAACCTGAAGCCATCATCAATGAGATGTTTACTCAGGCCGTCAATCTAATCTTCAGTGATGACCTGGACGACCGCCAACCCTCTCTCTTCAATCCCGCCGACCGCTTGCAAATTGATGATCTCCTCAACAATTACCAGCACCACGGTAAACAACTCACCCGACACGGCATTTTTAACGAGTCCTATCGCCTCTTACGCAACCTTATCAATGGTGCTGAGAAGGTTGCTGAACATTACCACCACCAGCAATTAGATTTCACAATCAACGATCCCGAAGATCAACGCTATCGACTCTTCATTCGAGATGAAACTCTATCTCCTTACCTGCTTGGCATCAGCATCAAGGCCCCGCTTAAACTATTACCCCCATACCTGGCTTTACGAGACCTGCCCGGCCTGGACACCCCCAACCCCAGCCATCAGAGCATCATCGTTCAGCAGCTCAGTGAAAGCCCAGCCCTGATCTACGTTATCAGCAGCCGTATCGGACTGCGCCAGGCTGACTACCAGCTACTCGAACATCTGCGGGAGCTGGGATTGGAGGAACGTCTGCTTTTTGTCATCAACCTCGATCTGGATGAACATCAAAATAAAAATGAACTTGAAGCCATGATAAAACGTTGCTCGGATGAGCTAAGTGAACTGGGTTTCAGGCAACCGCTATATGCTTTTTCAGCCCTTGCTCTTTTCTGGTCCAAACCGGAAATCCTGAACCGATTAAATCCAACCTCTCAGCAGCGTTTTGCGAGGTGGCAGGAAGAGAGCGAAAAACTCGCTATTTCCTCTCAGGGCGAGAAACATTTCCTGACTCGCCTGTTTGATTTGGGAAGCAACCAAGCAACTACAGCACTACTGCAACACAGTGAAAAACGTCTGCAGCAGATTGTCGACAGTACCCAGCGTTTGATTAAAAATCAACTCGCTCGACTTTCAGGAAAAGATGATGCTTTAAGCTCGGATTTAAACCAACACCATGCCAACCGTCATAAAGTCGATGCCGTCCTCAAAGAGACCAAGCGCATCATTAACGGAATCTGCAGCGACGTCGAGAAACAGAGCTATGCCAAAATCAGAAGTTGGCTTGATGATAAGGGGGCGGAGAGCCTGAGCAACTATTTGAGTCGAATAATTGACAGCTATCAACCACCTCTGGAACTCCTGCCGAAAAAGAGCCGAAACCCTTTAACTCCGATCAAGATTATTGACAACCACTTCCAACTCACAATTCCACCCCAACTTAGAGAGAGAGTAGTTGTTGAAACGTTAAGTTTTATGACATCTCTACATGCTGAAATCAACGAACAACTCTTGAATGGTTGCGCTCCACTTTTTATTATCTGTGAAAACTTTATCGGAAAAAAGGGTATAGAGGATCTAGCACTACCAATTAAAATCGGCGGAGAGATACCGGAATTCACTTTAAGCAGTGAAGCTGAAGAACGTTTTGCCATTGTCGACAAGATTCAGGCCTTGGTTCTACTCTTAAGCAAAAAAATTATCCGCTCTAGACGCCGCCGACCACTTGGTGAAGAGTATGCTCAACAACTGAAAAAGGCAACCCTAAAAGAGCTGCCCCGCTGGCTTACAAACTATCGCGAACAACTCAAATACGCCTTTCTGCGGCACCACATCAAAGAGTGCCGTGAGCTGGTCAACACCTTCTTTATCGACCTCTTGGCGAGCACGGAAATGGCTCTGGAACACTCCGAGCAACTTACCGGCGACAGTCGACTGACCACCACCAGGAAAATTGAGGATCTCAAAAAAGTAGAGGCGCTGCTTGAGAAACTTTAAACCAAGATTATGCTTTAATATCTATATGCTTTCCGGGTCGGAGCGAAATTGCCGAATCTTGCGCCTCAGGCTCTTCATCCCCGGGTTTGGTATCGCTGTCCGGTTCATTATTATCGGCTTGATCCCGCTGCTTTTGCCGCGACTCACGATCCTTGATCAGAACCGTATCGGTCTCCTCCATGGACTGAACCTGACTCTCCTTCTCCTTATCCTTGGCCAGTTGCTGAGAAACCAGTTTACTTTGCTCAACATCAGCTCCATGCGCGCCCTGTTGCTGAACTTTACCTACAGTATCAGTCTGCAGCATGATCTGCTGTAAATCACCTACCCGCATAGGACACCTCACCACCAATGTTTCAAGCATAAAAAAAGGACGGTTTATAAACCGTCCTTTTTTATACATGATTAAGCAGGGATTTGCAATCGCTGCAATGACCTCGCCTGCCCGCTATCTTCGTCGATCTCGACAATGACTGCCGAGAGCCAAATATCTTTCTTCTCGACCTCGTAACGTTGCGGTTTACCATTAAGAAATTTCTCGATCACGCGATCAGGTTTCATTCCGATCACCGAGTTACGCCCGCCGACCATGCCGACATCAGTTATATAAGCTGTACCCCGTGGCAATATCCGCTCATCAGCCGTCTGTACATGTGTATGCGTACCAACAAACAAAGATACATGCCCATCAAGAAAAGTAGCCAAAGCCGTTTTTTCAGAACTTGCTTCGGCATGAAAATCGACTACAATAATCGGAGTTTCCAACCTTAATCGAGTCACTTGATCACGGCCTGTCCGAAAAGGGCAATCAGCCGGCCCCAGAAAAACCCGGCCAGCCAAGTTTACAATCCCGACCTTGATCTGCGGACGCCGGTCAAGGTCAACCACAATCGCGCCTTCACCCAGATCATCGACCGGATAATTTGCCGGCCGCAGGAGGCGGTAATTCTGCCGCAGGTAGCCTTCTATCTCCTTCTGATCCCAAATATGATTGCCACTGGTAATAACATCAACACCCAACCCGAAAAGCTCATCGGCAATCTTGGGCGTCAGTCCAAATCCACCAGCGGCATTTTCACCGTTAGCAATCACCAGGTCAAAAGCATGTTCGTTTTTCAGACCCGGTAATAGAGTCGCGACCGCCTTCCGTCCGGGCCGACCAATTATATCTCCAATAAAAAGTATCTTAATCAATTATTTGGCCATCGTAAAAGCTCTGGTCTCACGAATCACGGTCACCCGAATCTGGCCGGGATAGGTCAGCTCTTTCTCGATTTTACCAGCAATGTCACGCGACAAAACCACGGCATCTTCATCAGTAATGTTCTCATGATTGACCATCACCCGCACATCACGACCGGCCTGAATAGCAAAGGTTTTCTCAACCCCTTTAAAGGAGTTACCAATATCTTCAAGAGCCTCAAGACGCTTGATGTAAGCATCAAGCATCTCTTTACGCGCTCCGGGACGAGCTCCGGAAAGGGCATCGGCAGCCTGAACCAAAACATCAAGGGGGTGTTTGATCTCAACATCACCATGATGAGCCTCAATAGCCTGGACAATCTCCGGAGATTCGCCGTAACGCCGGGCAAAATCAGCCCCGATAACCGCATGGGATCCCTCAATTTCATGATCCATGGCTTTACCAATGTCATGAAGAAGTCCGGCCCTGCGAGCCATTTTGTTGGAGAGTTTGAGCTCATCCGCCATCATTCCGCAGATAAAAGCAACCTCTACTGAGTGCTCATAGATGTTCTGAGTATAGCTGGTTCGATACTTCAAACGCCCGATCATACGAACCAGCTCAGGATTCATCCCATGAATACCTAGATCGAAGATCGCTTTTTCACCAGCATCCTTAATGGTCTGCTCAATCTCCCCCTGAACTTTATTGACGACCTCTTCGATCCGGGCCGGATGGATACGGCCATCCGTAATCAAACGTTCAAGTGCATGTTTGGCCACAGCCCGGCGAACCGGATCAAAAGATGAAATTATAACCGCTTCGGGGGTATCGTCGATAATCAGGTCAACCCCGGTCGCCGCTTCGATAGCCCGAATATTACGCCCCTCACGACCAATTATCCGACCTTTCATATCATCACCGGGTAAATTTACCACCGAAACCGTTCGTTCCGTAGCATAATCACCGGCATAACGCTGGACTGCCTGGGCAATTATTTTTACGGCCCGTTTTTCAGCAGTCTCTTTGGCTTCATCCTCAATCTGTTTGACCCGTTTGGCTGATTCATGCTTAGCCGCATCTTCCATCAGCTTCATCAACGTATCTTTAGCTTCAGTTTGGGTCAGACCGGCAATTGATTCAAGTTTGTCCCGCTCTTGCTGTAAAACCGTCTGAACCTCTTTCTCCTTTACTTGAACATTTTTATCGCGCTGGGATAAACTCTGGTCCCGGCGGCTGAGGTCGCTCTCCTTTTTATCAAGATTGTCGCTCCTTCGCTCCTGATTCTCCTCTTTAGTAAGCAGGCGTTTTTCCAAGAGCTGGGCCTCTTTGCGACGTTCGACCATATCT
>JAYEMC010000066.1:0-5060 GCA_034717935.1 Pseudomonadota bacterium
TTCTGAGAGGGGCCGGGGCCAACTGATGTATGGTTGAAATATTGTGACACCGCCGGGAAACCAGGCGGAAAACAGTGAAAACAAACCTCAACCTGAAGCATCGGAAGAAACCGGTCTACTCGACCAGACACACACACACACACAGACGGAAAATCCCTGTCCGTGTGTGTCTGTGGCTAAAAAAGCAGTTACTTGGAAGTTACCAAGTAACGTAATATTTTTTTCACAACAGAGTTATAATAAGTTTTGTTTGCGGTTTTGTCTGTTTTTCATTAGAATCTCTTTTTATGACACCATTACTTGAAATAAAAGATTTCTCTGCCGCTTTTGGCAGTGGAAGTGAGCAGGTGCTGGCGGTTGATCGCGCCTCTTTGACAATCAATCCGCGTGAGACCATGGCTTTGGTCGGGGAGAGCGGTTCCGGCAAATCGGTTACCGCGCACTCGATTTTGCGGCTCTTGCCCTATCCTGAGGCGAACCATCCGGGTGAAGGTCGGATTCTTTTTGCCGGTCAGGATGTTTTTGGCCTGACCGAAAAAAAGATGCAGAGCTTGCGCGGTGGTCGTATTGGGATGATCTTTCAAGAACCCATGACCTCGTTAAACCCGTTACATACGATTGTTCGCCAGATAAGTGAAAGTCTTCGTTTACATCGTGGAGGATGGCGGCGCGAGGTGTTGCGCTCTAAGTCTCAGGAGCTTCTCGAACTGGTCGGGATTGAGGATGCCGGTCGGCGGCTTGATGCCTACCCGCATGAACTCTCCGGCGGCCAGCGGCAGCGGGTGATGATTGCCATGGCTCTGGCTAATGAACCCGAACTTCTGATTGCTGATGAGCCGACGACCGCCCTTGATGTTACGGTTCAGGCCCAGGTACTTGATCTTTTGAGCGAGCTCAAAGAGCGTTTAGGTATGGCTATTCTCTTGATAACCCATGATCTGGGTATTGTCAGGCACCATGCGGATCGGGTTGCGGTCATGACTAATGGACGGATTGTTGAGGTTGGCGCATGTCAGGAAATTTTTGCTCATCCACAACACCCCTATACCCGAAAACTGCTGGCGGCTGAACCTGAAGGAGAGCCCCAACCCCTGACTCCGGCTGAGACTGATTCTGCGGCTCTGCTCCAAGCGCAGAACCTCAAGGTCTGGTTTCCGATCAAAAAAGGATTTTGGCAAAAAACCGTCGATTATGTAAAAGCCGTCGATGGGGTCTCGTTTGAGATTCGACCGGGGGAGAGTTTAGGGGTTGTCGGTGAGAGCGGTTCGGGAAAATCGACGCTTGGTTTTGCTCTTTTGCGCCTGCTTTCGGCGCAAGGGAAAATCATCTTTGAAAATGAAGATCTTGCCCTTTTAAGTAACACTCAGTTACGCTCTATGCGGCGTTATCTGCAGGTCGTTTTTCAGGATCCTTTCGCCAGTTTGAGTCCGCGGATGACGGTTGGTCAGATTGTGGCCGAGGGTTTGGATTTGCATCGTCTTGGCACTATCCGGGAGCGTCAATATCTGGTTGCCGAAACCCTTAATGAGGTGGGCCTGGATGAAACTCTCATGCGCCGTTACCCCCATGAATTTTCCGGTGGTCAACGCCAACGTATTGCGATTGCCCGGGCTCTGGTTTTGAAACCCAAACTGATTGTTCTTGATGAACCGACCTCCTCGTTGGATCGCTCAGTTCAGGCTCAGGTAATAGATCTGCTCCGTGATCTTCAAATCAAACACAAACTTTCCTATCTCTTTATCTCGCATGACCTCAAAGTTATCAGAGCGCTTTGTCATCGGGTTTTGGTTCTCCATCAAGGCCAAGTCGTCGAAAGTGGCTCAGCCGCCGCCATTTTCCAGACCCCCCAACATCCCTACACGCAGACTCTACTGGCTGCAGCCTTGCAGTAGTTTTATCGGTGGATATCCCCAGTTTTCTCGATTTTCCCGGGGAACGCTGCCGAAGTTTGATGGAAGGGGAAAACTAATATCGCCTTCGGTTTTTCTAGAAAATTGTATCCGTATCGCGATATCCACTTAGTAAACGGACTATTTCTACGTCGACTTCAGTAACTCGATAATAGATAATATATCGTTTAAAGGGTAAACTTCTGATGCCTGGAAAAAGCTCATCTCTGGATCGACCTAACGATGGAGAAGAACATAACAAGCGACACTTTTCCAGTATAAGATCCACAAAGTTATCGGCAGCCAGCGACGAGTTGTTGGCTATGTAGAGCCAGATATCGACCAAATCATGTTGTGCCTGCTCAGATATTTTAAGTCGATAATCTCTCATAATGCCAGCATTTTTCTGGCATTATGTTTGACTTTATCAGCTATATCCTGATCAAAGCCTGATGCTTTTCCCGCATCGAGCTGTTTTATTCCGATCAACAACTCATTTCTGAGGTTTTCAACCATTCCGGTCCGTTGTTCTTCCCTCAGTTTTAGCAGACGAAGCCCCTCCCGAATAATCTCGCTGGATGACTTATACATTCCCGATCCAAGCTTTTGCGCAATCCAGTCATCCATTTCCGGAGTCAATGAAATATTCATTGCCATCCACCTCCCGTTTATTATTTACATAATTATAAAGCTAACCCAAACCTAACATCAATGTCCATAATTGTCAAATATTGTTATCCGACATAACAGAGAACAAAAAAATAGCAAAAATTAGGGTCAGGTCTTGAAATGCAATATTTTGATAAATATGTTATTTCAAGACCTGCCCCCGGCTTTCGGTTTTTTCTGTGACCCCGGCTTTTTCTTTAGTGTTTGATATAGTAAATAACGCCATTTTTAAAGGTGAATTGATCGGTTTCTTTGAGTCCCCGGTGCGGCTGGTGATGTAGGTCGTCAGGGCTCAAAATTGGTCGTAGTGTCCACCGATTGCGAAGATGTAAATGTAGTCTTCGTCATACTTGTAAATTACGCGGTCTTTTTGACTTAATCTACGAGACCAAAAGCCGGAAAGGTCGTGACGAAGCGCTTCGGGCTTTCCCGAGCCGACAGTGGGGTCACCCCGAATTATTTCTTTCAAAATAGAACGAAGAACTTTATGTAATCGTTTGTCTTTTGTTCTGAGCTCTTCGTAGGTTGCCCATGTACTACCTTCAAACACCAATGATCTCATCTGTTTCTCCGTCAGTCGGTGTGTAGCCGGAACGTTTCATATGCGTACGAGTTGATTCGGAGATTTGCTTCATAAGGCTGGAATTTTGCAATACGTAAAGGGTTTCTTGGTTACGTTCCCAGTCTTCTGCGCTGATTACTACAAAATCTTCACCGTTGCGACGGGTTACCTTTAACGGAGTGTGGCGACTTGCCGCCTGTTCAACAAGGCTTTTAATGTTTGACCGAAACTGATTGACACTAACTGCTTCCATAGGATACCTCCAATTATGTACTAACTTTCAGTACGTAATAACAGATAAGCCCTAACAATGCAAATGTTGACCGACCTAAAGCAGGCAGGGTAAAATCTTTATCTTTTGACAGGTGGGCTGTTTAAAGTAAATCTGTCCCCAGATTTCGCTGATTATCACCACAATTATGAAGGGTCGGAGATCAAGCCGAATATTTACTTTTTTGTTGAATTTTATCTATAATATTCGATATAGTAAATAACGCCATTTTTATGATTCAAAAAATGACAAAAAATGAGATCCTCTGGTTTGGGGAATCTGATATTGGAAATCGGCGTAAGAGTAATCAAGACTGCTTTGCGGTCTCGGCTGAACTGGGCTTTTGGCTTTTATGCGATGGAATGGGTGGTCACGCGGCCGGGGCTGAGGCCGCGGCCCGGGCTGTGGCGGTAATTGAAGCTGAGGTTAGGGGCGGGCGCAGTTTGCTCGATGCGGTCGCGAAAGCCCATCTTGTCGTGATAGAACTTGGTAATGATTTGCTCTGTGAAGATAAAACTTCGCGGCGGCCTGGAACCACGGTGGTGGCTCTAAAGGCCGATTTTGCGAAATATGAGATTGTCTGGGTCGGCGATAGCCGGGCCTGGCTTCGGCATGATGGGGAATTAGAACTTTTAACCACGGATCATTCGGTGGTTCAGGATCTGATTAATTGGGGTGATCTGACGCAAGTTGAAGCCTTGCAGCATCCGCAGCGACATCAATTATCTCAGGCTTTGGGGGTTGCCGGAAAAGGTGAACTGCGGCCGGGACGGGTGTCGGGCCGCTGGAATCCGCAAGCTGAAGTAATTTTATTGACCAGTGATGGCGCAATCTGTCACGAGATGCCGGGTTTAGCCGCAAATCTGTTGGCAAACGTCCGGGAGCCGGAGGAGATGGTAACGAAGATGATCAGCGAGAGTTTACGTCGGGGCGGGACTTTGTTACTGCTGACTAAAAAACGTAAAATCCGTTCGCAAAAATGTGAAGATGGCCGCCTGGAAGCGAAAAACCGGGAGCAAATGGCTCAAGCTGTGGTCCGGCGTGATCTGGATTGTCTTGATCTCCTGGATGAGGTCTCGTTAGCCGCGTTGCCGCCCGACCTGCGCGATATTGCCCTCTCCCTGAAAGAGAGGGTTGGTGCCTTGTGGTTGACTGACAGCTTTGGGCGGCGGTTTGTCGCGGCGTCCGGGTCGAAACAGGGGTTGGGACGGGGTGAAAAGTGGCTTTTCTCGTTTAGCGACCCGCGTATCTCACGGGCCCCGCAGGCTTTTTTAAAGATTGATGGGGGCCGCTCTTTTATCGTTCATAATCGTCTGGCCGATAATCCGACTTTAGTTAATGGGGCTGAGTTTTCGGCCCGGCCTCTGGTTGTTGGAGATGAAATTGCCTTAAGTGATGCGACCAGACTCCAGGTGAAATTTTTATTGGCCGATGGTGGAGCGCTGCTTGGGGTGGGCGAGGGGCCGGATTCAGGAGATAGTTTGCTCTTTTTTAAGCGTACATTATCATTTGCCCGGCTTCCGGTTGAAACTTTACGCGGAGCTGAGGCTCAACTTTCTGCCATCTCAATCACGGTGCAAAAAGAGCGCTATCTGCTGCTTGTTGATGATGATGTCGTTGAAAAATCGAAGTTGATTATTCGTAATGACGGGTTTACAGGTGATCTGCG
>JAYEMC010000067.1:0-5035 GCA_034717935.1 Pseudomonadota bacterium
TTCATTATCGTCTTGTCGATGGCGACGCTTTGAAAATTACTGTTGCACCCAAGGGCGGCGGCAGTGAGAATATGTCTAAGGTGGTTATGTTGAAACCGGCCGACGGCGTTGCCGGAATTAAAGAGCAGGTTGTCGAATGGGTACGGCAGGCGGGAGGTAATCCCTGTCCGCCGACTATTGTTGGCGTCGGCATTGGCGGCAACTTCGAGAGATCGGCGATGTTGGCTAAAGAGGCTCTTTTGCGTGAGGTCGGAAGTGTTAACCCTGATCCTGAGCTGCAAACTCTGGAAGCTGAATTGCTCGAAGCGGTTAATAATCTTGGCGTCGGCCCGCAAGGACTCGGCGGTCGGGTTACCAGTTTTGCCGTTCATGTCAAAATGTTGCCTTGTCATATCGCCAGCCTGCCTTTGGCTATCAATATTCAGTGTCATGCGGCTCGGCATAAGGAGGCGGTACTTTAATGGAAAATATAATACGTTTGACTCCGCCTTTAAGTGAAGAAGTCGTTGCTTCGTTAAAATCCGGAGACCGGGTTCTGATTACCGGAACTATTTATACGGGGCGTGATGCGGCCCATAAACGTTTGGTTGACCTTCTTGATAAGGGGGAGGCGTTGCCGATTCCCTTACAGGGTGAAATTATCTATTTTGTCGGGCCGACTCCGGCTAAACCCGGTAAAGCGATCGGTTCGGCCGGGCCGACCACCAGTTACCGCATGGATTCTTATTCGCCCAGGCTTCTGGCTGAGGGTTTGAAGGGGATGATCGGCAAAGGCGGTCGCAGTCTTGAGGTGCGTGAAGCGATCAAAGAGCATCACGGAATCTATTTTGCCGCAACCGGTGGCGCTGGTGCCCTTTTGGCGCAACGCATCAAAAAGGCCGAAGTTGTAGCCTATGAAGATTTAGGCCCCGAAGCCATTCGCCGGATTGAAGTTGAAGATTTTCCGGTGGTTGTAATCAACGATATTCACGGTAATGACTTATATGAACAGGGCGTTATCCCTTATAAGAAATAATTAAGGATTCAATTATATGAAAACCGTAATTTCACGTTCTCAAGTGAAGGGTGATTTCGTCAGCAAGGTTGCTGAAATCAGCGGCGAAAACTTCTTTAACTGTTACCAGTGCGGCAACTGTTCCGCCGGTTGTCCTTCGGTCGATGAGATGGATCTTCTGCCCAGTCAGGTCGTGCGTTACCTCCAGCTTGGTCTTGAAGATGAAGTCAAAAATTGTAAATCGATGTGGGTCTGTGCAGCCTGTATGATGTGTCATGCCCGTTGTCCAAAAGGGGTTGATATCTCAAAAATCATGGAAGCTTTACGAGTCTTGCGTCTGCGTGAAGTCGGTGCCGAAGCTCATATTGATGTTACCGATTTCTCGGATGATTATCTGGCCCGGGCCCCGCAGATTGCGATGATCAGTGGGTATCGGAAGTTCCTCCCTCTCTAAACTATGGCTTCGAAAAATGTCCACCTGCTTCGTTACCCGGCAACCTTCGTCACTGCGGCGTACTTAGTGTACGCCTCATTCCTCAGGTTTTGGGTGCCTCGCATCTGAACATTTTTCATTGCCATTGAAATAAGTACATTATAAATTGAATTATGAGTAAACTATGAAATATCCATATTTTCCCGGATGTACCCTCTACACCAAGGCTAAGAAGCTTGATGATGCCGGTCGTGAGTGCAGTTTGAAGCTTGGTTTTGAACTGGACGAACTTAAAGATTGGACCTGTTGCGGGGCGACTTTTCCGCTGGTTAATGACCAGCATATCACCATGTCGGGGCCGACCCGAATCCTTGCCGACACCAAAGATCAAGGCAACGATAAACTGGTGACGCTCTGTTCGGTCTGTTTCAACGTTTTGAAAAGAACCAACAATGTGATGCTCAATGATGAAGAGCGTCGCGCCAAGGTCATCGATTTTATCGAACGTGACTATCACGGCGAGGTCGAAGTTCTGCACTATCTCCAACTTTTACGCGATGAGATCGGTTTTGATGTTTTAAAAGAGAAGGTTGTAAAACCGCTTGAAGGCCTTAAAGTTGCCTGTTATTACGGTTGTCTCCTGTTGCGCCCGGTTAAAGAAATTGGCTTGGATTCCATGGAGGATCCGACAATCTTTGAAGATTTTATTCGCGCTCTGGGCGGTGAACCGATAGAGTTTCCCTATAAAGTTGAATGTTGCGGTGCTTTTCAGGCGGTTCACTCAATGGATACGGCAACCAGATGTTCCCGTGAAATTCTGAACAGTGCCAAAAATAGCGGTGCGGATCTTGTTATAACTACTTGCCCTTTGTGTCAATTTAATCTTGATGACCGCCAGCCCGAGATTCAAAAAAGTGATCCTGGCTTCAGCTCGATTCCGGTTGTCTACTTCACCCAGTTGTTGGCTTTAGCTCTTGATCTTCCGGCTGAAGAGTTGGGTTTTGAACGTAATCTTATCGATCCTCTTCCTTTATTAAAAGAAAAGGGCGTTGTGGCATAATTATGGGTGATTTAGTAGAATTAACCGGCTTGAAAGATGGAGAACCGGTGACTTGTGTCGCCGTCTTTGGCGACCATTCCGATTTTGAAAGCGTTCCGGTTGAACGTCGGGTAATGGTGATTGGAGCCGGGATAACCGGAATCACCTCGTCTATCGACTTGGGCAATGCCGGTTATCAGGTTATGCTGGTCGATCGACTGCCGTCGGTTGGCGGACGTATGCTTCAGCTTTCTGAGACCTTTCCGACCTTAGATTGTGCGCAATGTACTTTGACTCCTCGTACCGTTGAGTCTGGACAGCATCCTAATGTGCTTTTAAAAACCAGCTGTGAGATTGAAGAGCTCAAAGGTGAGCCCGGCGACTATACGGTTCGTTTGCGGCAAAAAGTGATCTATGTCGACTGGAACAAGTGTACCGGCTGTGGTACCTGTATTCAGAAATGTCCGAGTAAAGGGATTGCCCTTTTTGAGCGCGATGCCGGGCGGATGACCGCTATCTATACGCTTTCGCCTCAAGCGGTACCCAATAAACCGGTGATTGATGCCGACCGCTGTCGTTATTTGACCAGAGGTAAATGCGGAGTCTGTGCCAAGGCCTGTCCGGTCGATGCGATCAACTATGAGCAGCAGGAGAGTTTTTTTGAGGCTCATGTCGGCGCTATAATTGTCGCCACCGGTTTTGATATTTACGATTGGAAAAAGAAGATGCCGGAATACGGCGGCGGCAAGGTTCCGGATGTTATTGACGGCCTGACATTCGAGCGCTACCTTTCAGCTTCAGGGCCGACAGCCGGGGAGATAGTGCGTCCCTCCGATGGTAAAATAGTTAAAGATATAGTTTTTATTCAGTGCGTCGGTTCCCGGAACCCGGAATTTCATAAAGCCTATTGTTCCAGGGTCTGTTGTATGTACACGGCCAAACATGCCCGGCTTTATAAACACAAAGTTCATGACGGCCAGGTCTATATCTTCTATATCGATATTCGTTCGACGGGTAAAGGCTACGAGCAGTTTATTCAGCAATCGGTCTCTGAAGAGGAGATTATCTATATTCGCGGCCGCGCCGCGAAACTTTATCGTGATGGTGATAAGATTATAGTTAACGGGGCTGATACCCTGACCGGAAAAAATATCGAGATTGCTGCCGACATGGTCGTTCTGGCCGCCGCGATGGTGCCCAACGAAGGGGCGCAGGAGTTGGCTGATATTCTCGGTCTTAAATGTAATGATGACGGCTTTTTTATTGAAGAAAATTACAAGCTTTCACCAATAGAAACCGGCCGGCAGGGAATCTATCTCGCCGGCTGTTGCCAGGGGATTAAAGATATTGCCGATTCTGCGGCTCAAGGCAGTGCCGCGTCCAGTAAAGCCCAAGTCTTTCTCTCTTCAGTCAGACGCCAGAAACAGGAAGCTGTTTAATGAAAAAGAAACTCGGAGTTTTTGTCTGCTGGTGTGGTTCAAATATCGCCGCCAGTGTTGATGTTGATAAGGCAGTTGAAGAGGCGAAGAAACTGGACGGGGTTGTCCATGCCGAGAACTACATGTATATGTGTTCCGATCCGGGTCAGCAGTTGGTTAAGGACACAATTGCTGAAAAGGGCCTTGATGGGGTAGTGGTGGCTTGCTGCTCACCCCGCATGCACGAAAATACATTTCGTAAAGCCGCGGGCTCGGTTGGTATGAACTCTTATCTTGTGGAGATTGCCAATATCCGTGAGCAGTGCAGCTGGGTGCACCAGAATAATAAGCCCGTAGCGACTGCAAAGGCCGTCAGTATTATTGAGGGGACGCTTGATAAGGTTAAGGAAAATCTGCCTTTAGAGACGATTACCATCGATCTGACCAAACGGGTTTGCGTTGTCGGCGGCGGGATTGCCGGCATTATGTCAGCCCTTGATCTGGCTAATGCTGATTATGATGTTGCGATAATTGAAAGGGAACCGGCGATCGGCGGTCACATGGCCCAAATCAGTCAAACCTTTCCCTATTTTCATAATATCCCTGAACTGCTGCAGAAAAAAATCGATGAAGTCAATGCTCATCCCCGGATCAAAGTTTATGTTAATTCCGAGGTTGAAGTGCTCGATGGTTATGTCGGGAACTTTAATGTTACAATTAAAACCCGACCGGCCTTTGTCGATCCGGCAAAGTGTACGGCTTGTGGTAAATGTCTTGAGGTCTGCCCGGTTTCGGTGGCGGACGAGTTTAACCGAGGTTTGAGTCAAAGAGGCGCAATCTTTCGCTATAACCAGACTGATGCAGCCCGGATTCCGGTTTTAGAGCAGAGCGATTGCCTCCATTTTGTTGATGTGGAAGACGCTGAAATGGATGCCGGTGCGGGTGTAAGATGCCGAGCCTGTGTTGATGTCTGCCCGGAAAATGCTATCGATCTGGGATCTATTCGCACACTTAATGAAGAGTTTGTCGGGGCTATCGTTATGGCCACCGGTTATGATCTCTACAGTCCGGCAAAAATGCCTGAGTATGGGGCTGGAAAAATCCCCGATGTTATCGATGCTTTAGCCTTTGAGCGTCTGCTTGATCCGACC
>JAYEMC010000068.1:0-5021 GCA_034717935.1 Pseudomonadota bacterium
TCTTGGCCAGACGATGAACCCGCCACTCAAAAGGTTGACCAAAAGGGTTAGCTGCTGCCCCGATAAACATTTTTGGAGCCCCATCCAGCGTATCTCCACCAAGAAAAGTTCCTTCATCACGCATCTTTTTGATCACACTAATAAGTTGTACTGAATCGATATCATTAACACCTTTGGCGTTAGGGTGATCACCAAACTGTTGATGATCGCCGGAAAGACACAGAATATTGCGAATGCCAAGAGCATAAGCTCCAAGAATATCGCTCTGCATGGCAATCCGGTTACGGTCACGGCAAACCATCTGATAATTGGGTTCAACCCCCTCTTCAAGCAGAACCAGTGAACCGGCCATACTTGACATCCGCACCATGGCGGTCTGATTATCAGTCATGTTCGCCATATCGACATTTCCTTTAAGAAATGCGGCCTTGGTTCTGATTGATTCCGTGTTCGCGCCACGAGGTGGGCCAACCTCACCCGTAAAGGCAAAATGTCCCGCTGTTAACACCTTCTCGAGATTACTTCCAGATTTCATCTGCATATCCTCGTCTCTAGTAAAAAATTATAAGATGAACAATGTAGAGATAAATAAAATGATTGATCTACTCAGATCTATAAATAAAAAGATTGATCTACTCAGATCTATTAAATAGTGCCAAACTAACTCAGCAGATACCGCAATTCAAGAACGGTAATAACGACATGAGCCAAAAGTCACAGGCTAATTAACTCCATGACAAAGAACTGTCAAGTTTTTTTTATTTTGTATCCAGTATCCAATATTTTTTATTTACCATATAGACTTATAAAGATACTGAAAAATGGAAGAGAATATAACAAGAGTTGTTGTGGTTTTTTTCTTGACTAAGTTGTCATTTTACGTCATAGAATACCAATTAAGTTACCACAGTTGAAAAATAGAGCATTTTACTGTGGTTGTTGCCGTTATTAATTACGTTTTCTGGAGGGTATACCTATGAGTTTAAAGAGCAAATTCGAAGCTGGAGAATTTGCCATCCTGGTTGAGACAGAACCACCTAAAGGAGCAGATATCAGCACCATGCTTGCCCATGCCGAACCGATTAAAGAACAAGTAGATGCTTTTGTCATTCCGGAAATGAGTAATGCCATTCTCAGGATGAGTGCCTTGGGTGCAGCTATAGCTTTACAAAACAAAGGCCTTGAAACAGCCATGCAGATAAACTGCAGGGATCGTAACCAATTAGCTCTGCAAGCCGACCTTTTGGCTGCCGGAGCTTGTGGTATTAACAATATAATAGCAGTACCCGGAGATGATCTCAAAATTGGTGATCATCCCCAAGCTAAAGCCGTCAATGAGCTCAGCCTGGTTGAACTGTTGCAAGGTGCACAAAGCCTGCAGCAGGGCGAGGATTTAGGGGGTAACCCTTTGAGCAGTGTACCAAGCTTTTTGCTTGGTGCCACCGCCAATGCCGGAGCTTGCCGTGAGGAACTTACACAAGAGATCAAGACCAGCAAAGAGAGTCTTGCGGCTGGAGCCCAATTTTTAATCACTCCACCCCTCTTTGATGTGGCCGCAATCGAACCCTACCTGGAACAAATTGATCGTAAAACAACCAAAATCATTCCGACTGTATTGTTGCTCAAATCGGCCGGTATGGCTCGCTACATCAAACAGACCCAAAACAATATTATAATTCCTGACCAGGTAATCGACCGGATTCGTAAAGCAAACGATAAAGCTAAAACATGTACCGAAATTGCCAAAGAGATGCTGGCCGCATTAAAAGAGGCCGGCTTTGCCGGCGCCATGATTTCAACCGTTGGCTGGGAACATAAATTATCAGAAATTTTAGCACCATAATTTAATGCACTCGTAAAATTAATAGTTGAAATAAAGCCGCAGTATAAGGCTAACCAATCTCTCCATTCATGTTTTAAAGAAGGGAGGATAAAATTTCAATTTTTTTTCACGAGCCATTATTTCATTAATTGAGGGAGGGAAAGCTGTATGAGTGACAAAAAAAGAATTCTTGTGGTCGATGATGAGCCCGACTTCTCATCCATCGTTAAGGCGAACCTGGAAGCTGAAGGTTTTGAAGTAGAACAGGCCTTTGATGGGGTTGAGGGACTGGCTAAAATCAAAAGCAATCCACCGGATGCAATTATCCTTGATGTGATGATGCCGGAAAAAGATGGCTTTGAAGTCTGCGCCGAACTAAAAGGTGATCCGCAATATGCCGATATTCCGATTGTAATGTTGACTGCAGTCGCATCACATGTCAGCTCGACCCGTTACTCTCACAGGGGCGGAATGAGTATGGAGGCTGATGACTATCTGCCGAAACCGGCTTCATCGGCCCAAATTATTGACAGTGTTAAAGGTCTACTTGATCTTTAAGCCTTAATATTACTGTAATATATAACTCTAACGTAATGTTTCCCCGGTTTCAAATCCGGGGAAACATTTATTCTTAAAAACCGTGGAGAGAACGATCAACGCCCCGGAATTTATCAACCCACTGAAAAACAGGTTTTGCAAAAGAGAACAATCGCAAAACCGACTATCAAGCAAGAAACAAAATAGTAAAATCAGCACAAAAGAAAAAAATCACTACCACCTGTGGGAGAAGCGGCGAGAAACCTTTAGCTTTCACATAGGTCGGCCCGCTTCAGCAAACCTTCATCAATCAGGTGCAGGTTCCCAATGCTCCGGAATTGAACATTTTTAAAATTAAGATAACGCCACCATGGGCTTTACTGCATATTTATTAATTGGGTTCCGATCATATCGGATAATTTGAAAATTTCAGATTAAGGGTTTACTTAAAAAAATCATTAGCACCTTAAGGGGGGGGGCTAAGTTTTATTTGAATAAACCCTAAGTGAAAATGGTTTTCAGGAGAACCAAGATGGGTAATGAGAGTAAGAAAACAAGAGTTCTGGTAATCGGCAGTGAAGCCGTTTATCAGGAGGTGATCGGCAAAAGTCTTGATGAATTTGAAGTCTTAAGCGCAACCAACGAAGATGAAGGCCTGGCGCTGGCTCGCAACGAACGACCCGACGCCATTGTTCTGGGTTACCTGGAATCACGCGGCACATCCTACGGTCTGCATAAAAAGCTGCGGGCCGGCTGGATAACCAAAAACACACCTCTGCTGATTGTGGAAATGGGTGGCGACGATAACGCTGACAAACGGTGGACCCGCCATGAAGCTCTGGAGATGGATGCAGATGATTACATTACCATCTCAGCCGATGACAGCGCTTCAATAGCGCTGCTCAAGGAGACTATCGGCCTGACCGAAAAAATTACCGTCAGAATGGGTGAGCGGGCCAGCACTTTGAAGGGCAAACTCTTAGACCAAAACGACTTCTGCATTACCTGGGAACAGATCCCGGGACGCGGTGCCTTTGAGATAGCCCATGACGAGGTTCTCGATAACGTTGCCAAGGCAGCCGCTGGAGGCAAGGTTGATGCCATCAGCGTCACGGATAACCCTGGCGGTAACCCGGCTCTTTCAACCGAGATGCTTTGTGTTCAGATCCAGAAATCGGGCATGGAACCGCTGGTTCACCTGGCCTGTCGCGATAAAAACAGAAGTGAAATTGAAAGCCTGCTCTGCGGCATGGCTGCTGAAGGAATCAAAAATGTTCTCGTCCTGACCGGCGACTACTCCGGCTCCGACGCCTTTGAAGGTTTGGCAAAACCGGTTTTTGACCTTGATCCTCCCAATGTTTTACGCTTGGTTGAGAAGATGAATGACGGTCTGGAACACAAGGCCGGGCGTAAAACCATCAAACTGGCGGCCACCGATCTTTATGCCGGCGCCTGCGTTTCGCCTTTCAAGAAACTTGAATCGGAATTGATGAGCCAGTATGCCAAACTCAAGAAAAAAATTGAAGCCGGCGCAAAATTTATTATTCCCCAGCTGGGCTATGACGCGCGGAAGTTTCACGAAATACTGACCTGGCTTAAGGTTAACAATTATAATGTCCCGGTAATGATGAACATCTACGTCCTCCCATTTGGGACAGGCCGTTTCATGAACGGCAACGGTATTCCCGGGTGCGTGGTTACTGATAAGCAGGTAGCCGAGCTGGCCGAAGAGAAGAAGGCCGCCGACAAAGGCAAATCTGCCATGCTCCTGAAAGCGGCCAAGATGTATGCAATCGGCAAGGGCATGGGCATGGGGGGCGCCCACATCGCCGGACATGGTATAACCTACGAACAGGTCGAATTCATCATCGATAAGGGTGAAGAACTCGCCGGCAACTGGAAAAACCTAGTCGCCGAATTTGATTATCCCCAGGATGATGGTTTTTATCTTTTTGAAAAAGATAAAGAGAGCGGTCTCAATACCGAAGTCTATGCTGAGCGGACAAGCCAACCGAAAGCACCTTTGATGTATAAGTTTACGCGTTTGGCCCACCACCTGATCTTTGAGGAAAAAAGCCCGGTTTTCAAGGTCTTAAAACCTGTATTGGGCTGGATTGACAACTCGACAATACCCAAGCATGTTATGGACTATTGTGAACATATGGCAAAAGTCTCAATGTTTAATTGCATGAACTGCGGTGACTGCGCCCTCTTTGATACGGCTTATGTATGTCCGATGTCACAATGCCCGAAAAGCCAGAGAAACGGCCCTTGCGGCGGCAGCTATGAAGGCTGGTGTGAAGTCTACCCCAATGAGAAGAAATGTATCTGGGTGCAAGCTTATGATCGCCTGAAACCCTATAAGGAGGAAGATAATATTGCCGCCTATACGGTTCCCCCGTGTAACTGGCAGCTCTGGCAGACCTCTTCCTGGCTGAACTTCTATATGGGTCGTGACCACTCTGCTAAACGATTGGGGATTAAACCACCGGAACCGAAAGAAACCCCGCAAAAGTAGACGCGTCAGTTAGGAGGCTGTCCGAGAATGTCTTTTTTCCCCAGCTCGGCGTTATTTTTTGAAAATAATGCTCGAAATACTAGGTGTATGTCTGTGCTTATTGTCAAAAAATGCCTTGATCTGAGAAAAAAATCCTATTCTCGG
>JAYEMC010000069.1:0-5018 GCA_034717935.1 Pseudomonadota bacterium
CAGTAGGTGATGGTGTAATTTGAGGTGCCTGAGAGCAAACTCCGAAAAACTATATAAAAAAGGCAAAAAAAAGACCACGAAAACCGGCGGCTCATTTATATTATGAACCAGCCGACCTTCGTGGTCGTAATTTTCGGTTAAGCTATATCTGTTGTGCGGTTCGGAACGTCGTATATTTTATACGTTGTCTGCTGAAAGTCCGTTTGCAGCCTTCTTAGCTGTGATCTTGACTTTATCAACGGGAAAAAACATTAAAGAAAAAAGTTGAAAAAGTCAATCTTTTTTTGCTAAATGGAATCCGGCGGCATCTCTGGTTACGGTTGCGTCAGCAGATCATTTTTTTACCGGTTGCCTGGACTCTGTTGAGAGGATTTTGCAACAGTTTTACTGAAATCGAACAACCTCTAAGGTTTTTGTGATGCCGGACAGATTTGTGGTTGATTTTAGACGCCGCTTAAGGTAGAAGGCTCAATTCAATTTATCCCGGTTTGAATTTGCAGTCGGAATAATAATTCAAGATTTGAAAAGAAGAGGTTAATGATGGATATGTGGGGTGAGGCGACGAAGATATTTGTCTTTGGTTTTTCATCGGTTTTTTTTATTCTAGGAGCGTTGTCTCTTTCGGTGGTGCTTACTCGGGTGTTGTTTGATAGATTTGGCAGCAAACCTAAAAAAGGTTGATGGACAGGTAGAAAAGTCGATTGTCCGGTGAATTTTTATTTAACCGGTTCGTGACTTTCCATGCCCCGCAGGCAGTTCTCTTGGGGTGTGGGTGCATCAGTCTTGACAATGCTCTAATTAAATTATTGTTTCAGTTGTTTTGTAAGGAGTAGGTTATGGCAGATACTTTTTTCACTTTTATCCATTCGATGGGGTTTTACCATTTGACTGTGGGTAATCTTATTATGTGGGGGATCGCCTTTGGTTTGATGTTCTTGGCGATTACGAAAGGTTATGAGCCCCTGTTGTTGATTCCGATCGGTTTTGGTGTCTTTATTGTCAACTTGCCTTTGACCAATCTGATGGAGAACCACCAGATTTTGCATATTTTCTATCATTACGGTTTGGAATGGGAGCTGATTCCGCCGATTATTTTTCTTGGTCTTGGCGCGATGACCGATTTCGGGCCGGTGATTGCCAACCCTAAAACCCTGCTACTCGGAGCTGCCGCTCAGTTTGGCGTCTATATTGCTTTCTTTTTTGCTTTGGGTCTGGGTTTTACGATTCCTGAGGCTTGCTCAATCGGGATTATCGGGGGGGCTGATGGTCCGACGACGATCTTTACAACCGTTGCTCTGGCTCCTCATCTGCTGGGCGCGACGGCGGTGGCGGCCTATTCATATATGGCCCTGGTACCGGTTATTCAGCCGCCGATCATCAAAATGATGACGACTAAAAAAGAGCGCCTTATCCGGATGAAGCAGTTGCGCCCGGTCTCAAAACGCCAAAAGATGGTTTTCCCATTGATTACTTGTGGTTTGGTCTGCCTTTTTGTGCCGGCCTCGGCGGCCCTGATGGCGATGTTTATGCTCGGTAACTTATTTCGTGAGTCCGGCGTGGTTGAGCGTTTAAGTGGAACGGCACAGAACGAACTGATGAATATCGTCACCATTTTTCTGGGGATCGCGGTTGGCGGAACCATGAGTGCCGATGCCTTTCTGACACCTAAGGCGTTGATGGTTTTTGCCATGGGCCTGGTCGCCTTCTCATTCAGTACGATCGGCGGACTTTTACTGGCCAAACTGATGAACATTTTCTCGAAAGAGAAGATTAACCCGATGATCGGTGCGGCTGGAGTCTCGGCGGTGCCGATGGCAGCCCGGGTCGTACAGAAAATGGGAGCGGCTGAAGATCCACGTAACTTTCTCCTGATGCATGCGATGGGGCCCAACGTTGCCGGGGTTATCGGTACCGTGGTTGCGGCTGGTATCTTTTTGACAATGGGTGGGCAGTAGAGCAGGTTGTCTCTCTTTTGCTGGGCAGCAAAATTGGCAAATTGGGAGAGTCGTAATTTCTATTGACCGAAAGTAGCTTTTTGATGTATTAATACACTTTGATCAAAAATGTCACTGCTTTAGTAGTGGCATTTTTGTTGTTGTTTATGGGGCTTATGCGAGAGTGGCGGAATTGGCAGACGCACTAGACTTAGGATCTAGCGGTTTAACCGTGGGGGTTCGAGTCCCCCCTTTCGCACCATCTCTAGAGATGTTGTTGAAAACTTTAAAGGTTGTAACTATTCAGCGTAGTGTTTTGTGGCAACACATATGTTGATAAATTTCCCCAGATTCTGCGGGTTAGTTGAATAGTTACAAAAGTTTTTTGCAACTTACATATACATATTAAAAATAAGAATGCAGAAGGTGTGGTAGTCTCAGGCTGACCGCTACCGAGGTAAGAGGTTTTGGTTTTATGAATGTTGAAGTTAAAGATATCAGTACGGTAAAAAAACAGTTGCTTATCGACTTAGATTCCGATCAGATTAATAAAAAACTCAGTAAGGCTTATGACGGTTGTCGGAAAAAAGCGAAGATTAAGGGCTTTCGGCCCGGAAAAGCTCCGTTGAATCTTATTAAAAAACTCTATAAGGAGCAGGTGCGCATGGAGGCGACTGAGGAACTGGTTCAGGATGGCTTTAGCGCTGCTCTGGACGAGCACAAACTTTCGCCTCTTGCACCGCCGTCGATTGAGAAGCTCGATTTTCCCGAGGATAACAGCACTTTATCTTTTGAGGCGACAATTGAGGTTCTGCCGGAGATCTCGCTGGATTCCTATGATGATATAGAGTTGCAGAAGATCTCGGTTGAGGTTGAGGACGCAGATGTTGATGCGGAGTTGGAAAAATTGCGTCAAAGTATGGCTCAGTTTAAAACTATCGATGAACGTCAGACGCAGGAAGGCGATAACCTGACGATCGATTTTGTTGGTCGTCTGGATGGAGTTGAGTTTGAGGGAGGCAGTGCCGAAGACTTTACGATAGAGGTTGGCAGCGGCCGCTTTATTCCGGATCTCGAACGGCAGTTGGCCGGACTAGAACTTGATCAGAGTTACGATCTGGAAGCGGTTTTCCCGGAGGATTACCATAAGGCTGAACTGGCCGGCAAAAAAACGGTTTTTACAGTGACGGTAAAATCTATTCGGGAAAAGGAGGTGCCGGCGCTTGATGATGACCTGGCTAACCAGATTTCCGGTGGCGAGATGGAAACTCTGGAGCAGCTGCGTGAGAAAATGACCGAATATGTCTCCTCCTCGAAAGTTTCAGAGGCGAAGAACAAAAATACTGAAGAGATGCTCTCTTGCCTGCGGGGTAAGGTCGACTTTGAGTTACCTGAGTGTTTGCTGGTTGAAGAGAAGGAGCGTGCTATCTCTTCTGCCCGTTCGCGTTTTCTCTCTCAAGGCCTGGAGCAAGAGATGGTTGAGCAGATGATAACTTCCAACCAGGAGAGAATTGCTGCGGATGCTGAGAATACAGTGAAAAACACGTTGATTTTGGAGCATCTTGTCGGCCTGGAAAAGCTTGAGAGTACACCTGAAGAGGTAAGTGCTCGTTTTCAAAGTTTTATCCAGAGTTCGGGCGAAAATCCACAAGAGGTTTTTGAGCGCTTCAAAGGTCGTGAACATGAATTGACCGGAATGCTTCAGCGCGAGGTTCTTATGGAGAAAATAATTGAGCATCTTCTGAGCAAGGCTTCCTACAAAGAAGCCGCACTCGAAGATGAGACCAAGGTGGAAGAAACCGCTTCTTAATAATAAGTGAGTGATTATTCAGCGTAAATAGGAAATACATCATGTTTTAGCGAATTCTGGGGACATAACCTGATTCTCCGTAGGAAATCAGGATTGTGTACCCTGAATTTGCGGGTTAGCTGAATAGTTATATAAATGATTTTTTTTCGAGAGTTTTTGTAAATACATGGAAGGCAAATTAAGGTAGAGGTTGATTGAATGAGTTTTGTGCCGATGGTGGTAGAGCAGAGTCCGGGTGGTGAGAGGGCTTACGATATTTACTCCAGACTGTTGCGTGACCGGATTATTTTTTTAGGCACCGCGATTGATGATAACGTGGCTAATGCCGTGATCGCCCAGTTGCTTTTTCTTGAAGCCGATGATCCTGACAAAGATATCAATATCTACGTGAACTCACCCGGCGGCTCAGTGACGGCCGGGTTGGCGATTTATGATACCATGCAGTTTGTCAAACCCGACATTACAACGATTTGTGTAGGTCAGGCGGCGAGTATGGGGGCTCTATTGCTGACGGCCGGTAGTGCCGGTAAGCGGTATGCGCTGCCTAATTCCCGAATTCTTCTGCATCAACCGATGGGTGGTTTTTCTGGGCAGGCCTCCGATATCGATATCCATGCGCGCGAGATTTTACGCCTTAAACAGATTCTTAATGGTATCTTGCAGCATCATACGGGCCAAGATATGGAGCGTCTCCAGCAGGATACGGACCGTGATTTTTTTATGTCAACTGAACAGGCGGTTGAATACGGAGTTATTGACGAAGTGATCAAAAATCGACGAGTTGCGGGGGAGAATTAAGATAATGGCTCGTAAAAAAGATCAGGATATGTTGCGGTGTTCGTTCTGTGGTAAAGATCAGAACAGTGTGAAAAAATTGATCGCCGGGCCTTCAGTTTTTATCTGCAATGAGTGTATTGATCTCTGTACCAACATTATTGTCGGAGAAAATGAACGTGAAACGTTGGCCGATCTGCATGAAGCGCTGGTGCCGCCGCGAGTCATCAAGGAGAGTCTGGATGAGTATATTATCGGTCAGGATGAGGCCAAACGCAGGCTTGCCGTAGCGGTCTATAATCACTATAAAAGAATCGCGTCACGTGGTATCGACTCGGATGATCAGGTCGAACTTCAGAAAAGTAATATTCTTTTGGTAGGGCCGACCGGCAGCGGTAAAACTCTACTCGCCCAAACTCTGGCCCGGGTTTTGAAAGTTCCTTTTACGATTGCTGATGCGACCAACTTAACCGAAGCCGGTTATGTCGGAGAGGATGTTG
>JAYEMC010000070.1:0-5005 GCA_034717935.1 Pseudomonadota bacterium
TGGAGGTTTTTTATGAAGTTTTTTTTCCGGTTTAGATATTTCTCACATTTGTCTGCACTCTTAACGATTGGCCTATTGATGGTTTGTGCTGTTGACTTGGCAATCGCCGCGCCGATGCCGCCGACCTTTGCCCCTCTGGTGGCCGAGCTGACTCCGGCGGTGGTCAATATCAATACCGAAAAACGGCTTATTTCTCGAGATGGGCGTGGTTTTGATTTTCCCGGACACGGTTCCCGGGACAGGGACTCTTTTGAGGACTTCTTTGGTCGTTTTTTTAATCAGTTTGACGGTCGTCATCGGCGTTCTCAACCACGGGCCATGAAAAGTCTCGGTTCCGGATTCATTATAAGTACGGATGGCTATATTCTGACCAACAATCATGTTGTTGAAAATGCTGATGCGATCAAGGTGACTCTGTCGGATAAGAAAGTTTACGATGCCCATATGGTGGGCCGGGATGAAAAAACCGATCTGGCGATTTTGAAGATTGATGTTGATCACGATCTGCCGGCCGTAAAAATGGGGGATTCGAGTCAGCTTAAGGTTGGTGATTGGGTGATTGCTATTGGTAATCCTTTCGGCTTGGCTCGAACCGTCACCGCTGGCATTGTCAGTGCTCGTGGTCGAGTTATCGGCTCGGGCCCCTATGATGACTTTATTCAGACCGATGCGTCAATCAACCCCGGTAACTCCGGCGGCCCGCTTTTTAATCTCAAGGGTGAAGTTGTCGGGATTAACACAGCCATCGTTGCCAGTGGGCAGGGTATTGGATTCGCAATTCCGGTTAATATGGCCAAAGACCTTTTGCCGCAACTTAAAACCGGTAAAGTCTCTCGTGGTCGACTCGGTGTTTACATTCAAGAGGTGACGCCGGAGTTGGCCGCTTCTTTCGGCCTTGATGAAAAACATGGCGCGGTTATCTCTCAGGTTATCGAAGATAGTCCGGCGGCGCGGGCCGGTTTACAGGTTGGTGACATTATTTTGTCGGTAGATGAGCAAAAAGTGGAAGAGATGCGGCGTCTGCCGCGAATGGTGGCGGCTAAAAAACCGGGAACCAAAGTGAAACTTAAGGTTTTGCGTATGGGTAAAATCCTTGAGATTGAAATTGTACTGGATAATCTGGAAGGTGACAATGAAGAGTATTCACAGAGCACTGATGATCGTCTGGAGGATTTAGGTCTGACCGTGCGTCAGTTAACGCCGGAACTGGCGGCTCGTCAACGCTTGTCCCTTGACAATGGTGTAATTATCAGTCGTCTTGATCCTGATGGCCTGGCGGCGGGTGCTGGTCTGCAGGCTGGTGATGTTGTTTTGATGCTCAATAATACAAAGATTGAAACAGTCGGGGATTTCAAGAAAGCGATGCAAAAGGGGCAAGCCCAGCCCTATCTCCGGTTTTTGGTGCAGCGTCAGCAGAGCCGTCTTTTTGTGGTTGTAAAATTGGGTAAAAAATATGGCGATTGATGATAGCTCATGGTGGTCACTGACCTGTACCCCAGAGCCGGGATCTGAAGTGAGATCCCAGTTGGAAGATCTGCTTTATTCTGTCGGCTGCGGAGGTATTTGGGATCATACTGCAAAGATTGGTCAAGGAGGAAATTGTTTGGGGAATTCAGAACCCTCTCTCTTGACGGCCTATTTCCCTGGTGAAATGCAGCCCTTTTTGGCGCAACTGTCTCAGCAATTAGAGAGCCGTAATCTGGTTTCCGACAGGCCCCGGATTCAAACTGTTGAAAATGAGGATTGGCTTGACGGCTGGCGTAAAAATTTTACTCTGACTCCGTTAACGGCACAAACCTTGGTCGTGCCGTCCTGGCAGGAATTGCCGGCAGCGGAGACCCGTTTAGGGATTAAAATTTATCCGGGACAGGGTTTCGGTACCGGAACTCATGAAACCACCCGTTTGGCTGCGAGTTTTTTAGAAAATGAGTTAAGGGACGATATGGGGGTAGATATCCTGGACGTTGGCACCGGCAGCGGTATTTTGTCAATTTTGGCGGCCAAGAGAGGGGCCTCCCGCGTCCTTGCTCTTGATATCGACGAGGAGGCTCTGGTTAATGCTCAGGAAAATTGTGTCCATAACCGGGTCTGCGATCAGATTTCACTTGAGAGTCACCCTTTAGCTCAAGTGCAGGAAAAATTTACTCTTATTGTTGCCAATATTATCGCTCCAGTGCTTTTGCAGTTGGCCCATGACTTTACGCGCCTTTTAAAACCCGGTGGTCGCCTGATTCTTTCAGGAATCCTTGTTGAGCAGCTCCCGGAATTGAAAAAAGAATACACCGACCTTGGCCTCATTGTAAAGTCAACTGAAACCATGGGAGAGTGGACTGCTTTTGTTTGCGAAAAAAGAGTGTAATTTTTTGCAGATAGTGATTTTTGCGGTTGACAAGTTAAAAAAATTAGGTTAAAAGACGCCTCCGATTCGCAACGGAGATCGTCCGTTTAGCCGAATCACATATGCGTCCCCATCGTCTAGCCTGGCCCAGGACACCGCCCTTTCACGGCGGCGACAGGGGTTCAAATCCCCTTGGGGACGCCATTAAAATTAAACGCCCGGTAATTCTTAAACTTTAATGAGTTTCAAGGATTACCGGGCGTTTTTGTTTTATCTGGTGCTTTTTCCATGCAACAGGAGCAGGTTATCAATACGGCCCGAAATTCAATCAGGGTCATTCACGACTGTTTGTCGAGTCCTGTGCTTGTGCTTTTTCCGGCCGCATTTTTTATTTTTCCCCTCTCCTGACCCCAGCGCTTCCGAATAACTGTATGATCCGGGTCGGATTGTCAGCTTGATGCCGGTTTTTTACACTTTTGTTTGGCTGGTTCTGGTGATGACAACCCCCCCCCATACCAAATCCGGCGTAGCCCCTCAATCAGCCGGTGTACCCAGGTCTTTGGCGATGACATCCTGGATAAATTCAAGCATGGTCATGTTGTTTTTGTAGGGGTTTCTGATGTTGGCGTTGATCTTGTCTGAAGCGATGAGTTCTTCACCGTTGCCGATCAGAGCCCAACCTTTCTGTTTGTAAGTTAAGACCAAACCTTCTTCTACAGTGTAACGTTTCACTTGATCTGACATGTTGGCTTTACCTCTTTGAAAAATTATTTTATAAGGGGAACAAAATTTTCTACATGATACTCTATAGTAGTGTTAGTTAGGGAAAAGTGCAAGACAGTAGTTTCACCTTTTTTGATACATTCGTAATGATCTACTCTTATGCCGGTGATGAAAACTGCCTTTTTCCGATAAAGGGTTTGGTGCATGAATTTTCTAATGGTGATCTGCTTGGCAAAGTTTTTAAGTACGTATGCTTCTTAGGGGCGCAGCTTAATTGGTTGATAACCCATCCTTCTGGAGCTTGTTATTTGTTTGCCAACAACTCTTTTGCTTGAGGGCATATTGCTCGTTATAGAAAATATAAGCTAAAAAAAATGGAGGGAAAACACCAACCGTGTTTTCCCTCCATTTTTTTTAGCTTATTGCTAATAAATTAAAGGTAGTGCTTTATTCGTAGACGCCAGCACCAAATGCGATGTTTTTTCCCGGAACCTTGTAAACGTATGTAACTTTTTTGCTCGGTTTTTTCTCACCTGGTTTGGGCCATATGTAGTTAACCCAGCCTTCTCCTGAAGCTGATTGCGCTGCTTTAAGAAGCTCAACAAAAATCATAGTCCCATTGACATCTTTTAAAGCCATCAAATTTTTACCCACCAAACCTGGTTTCATCGGGTGAGCCAGGATCTGACCATTTTCAGAATTGAGGGAAAAGACATAGCTGTTTTTCCAGACGAAAGGTCCGGATTTGTCGTTGATGGCTTTAAAGGTAGTATCTGCCCCTTGGGCTGTTACCATGGCAGCAGCTTTTTTACACATGGTGATACACTCATCCTTAGAAGCCGAGTCGCCGGCAAAAGCAAAGCCGCAGAAGGCAATCATGGAACATACTAAAAGGGTTGCGATAAGAAGTTTTTTCATGGTTTTTCTTCTCCTGTGTTTGTTAGGTTGATTGAGCATTTTAAGTCTATCAATTTTCTGAAAAAATACCTCCTTCTCCTTAAATTTTGAATTGCTTGACTATCTTCTCAAGTTGATCGGCAAGGTTGCTTAGGTCGGTTGATTGCAGGTTGACTTGTGAACTGCTATCGGTAAGTTCTTGGGTTTCCGTAGTGACCTCGGCTATTTCACTGGCAATCTCTGCGGCGACGGTTGAAGTCTGGGAGATGTTGTCGTTTACTTCATTTAAGTTTTGTGAGACCCCAACGACATTGTCGGAGATCTCCCTGGTGGTTGCCGACTGCTCTTCGATTGCGGCCGCAATCGTTGAAACAATGTCGTTGACTTCGTTAACTTTAACGGTGACTGTCTCAATTTCGTCAACTGTCCCTTTAGTTGAGTTTTGAATACTCTCAACCCGTTCCTGAATTTCACCGGCGGCGTTGGCGGTTTGTTGCGCCAATTCCTTAATTTCATTGGCAACTACGGCAAAGCCTTTACCGGCTTCGCCGGCTCGTGCAGCCTCAATCGTTGCGTTTAAGGCGAGAAGGTTGACCTGTGAGGAGATAGAGGTGATGGTTTCAATGACTTTGCCGATTTCTTGGGCGGCTCCACCCAGTTTGTTGACCTGCTCGTTAGCGCTGTTGGTCTGGCTTACGGATTCAATAGTTATGGTGCGGGCCTTGGCCGTGTTGTCGGCAATTTCATTGATAACCGATGTCATCTCCTGGATTGAAGTCGCCGTAATACTGATGTTGCCGGTGGCCTGACCCGTGGTGTCGGCAATATTTCCGGTATTGCTGCTCATCTCTTCAGCAGCGGTTGCAACGTTGCTGGCTTTATTTAGGACCTGTTCAGCCCCGGTAGACATTCCGGTAGAGAGTTCTGAGAGGCTGGTGGCTGAGTTTTTGAGCAGGTTGACCTGTCCGGCAACCTCAGTAATAATAGTCTGTACCTTGTCGATAAACTGGTTAAACCAGCTCGCCAGCTCGCCGATTTCATCCCGGC
>JAYEMC010000071.1:0-5003 GCA_034717935.1 Pseudomonadota bacterium
GCATTAACTCTTTGGTATCATTGCTGGCATAACCGAACATCAAACCCTGATCACCGGCCCCCTGCTCTTTATAAAGCCCTTCGCCGGCAGTAACACCCTGTGAGATATCGGGCGACTGCTTGTCGATACTGGTCAAAACGGCGCAGGTCTCCCAGTCGAAACCCATGGCTGAATCGTTATAGCCGATATTTTTGATCGTCTCCCGAACAATCGCCGGGATATCAACATAACAATCAGTCGTAATTTCACCGGCAACCACAGCCATACCGGTGGTCACCATAGTTTCACAGGCAACCCGGCATTTGCGATCACAACTCATAATAGTGTCTAAAATTGCATCTGAAATCTGATCCGCAACCTTGTCAGGATGCCCTTCGGTTACGGATTCAGAGGAAAAAAGATAATCTTTAGTCGACATACTAACTCCATTTTAGAAAAGTTTAAGGGGTTAAGGGTTTAAAGTTTTGGATGGCTAAGTAAAAATTTCGATAGACAATAACTTCAGGTGCCGTTTCAAACTGTCTCGATGCGGGGACATGCCTCCAGACCGGGCTTTAGCCCGTGACGAGCTGAGCCGTGTCCCCTTCGAAGTGGGCGAAGCGATGTTCACCGCCATTTGCTATAGCTTTATGGTAGGCACCTAAATGACGCCATCTATATTTTCATTAAAAAGGTTTCGGAAAAACGCTTATTCATCTCTCTGGCAACATAGGCCTCGACCTCCGCTGCGGTCTCCAGTTTCAAAGCCTCCTGCAACATCTCCCGCGCTTCAACAAAGGTACTCTGACGGATGATCTGCTTAATATGAGGAATCGAGATGGCGTTCATACTGAGCTTATCGAGACCTAAACCGAGAAGCACCAGCGTATAAAGCGGCTCACCGGCCATTTCACCGCAGATACTAACTGTAATTTCAGCTTGGCGAGCACTGCTGATAATCTGATTCAGAAGGCGCAAAATTGCCGGATGCAACGGCTCATAGAGATAGGAGACATGTTCGTTACTACGATCGATGGCCAGAGTGTATTGAATCAGATCATTGGTCCCGATACTGAAAAAATCTACTTCCGGAGCCAGTTGATCGGAAATAACCGCCGCTGAGGGCACCTCAATCATGATGCCTACCGGAATCTCGGGATCAAAAGGAGTACCTTCACGTTCGAGCTCAAGTTTCGTTTCTTCGACAATTTTACGGGCCCGACGTAACTCTTGCAGACCAGAGATCATCGGCAGCATAATCTTGAGTTTACCGTAATGACTGGCCCTAAGGATGCCCCGCAACTGGGTAACAAAGATCTCCTGATGATTGAGACAGAGTCGAACCCCTCGGAGTCCAAGAGCCGGATTAACACTATCTTCGTGAAAACGTTCCGACTCGGCAATTTTGTCAGCTCCAAGATCAAAGGTTCGAATCGTGGTCGCGCTGCCCGGCGGCAGTGACTCCGTGACCTTTTTATAGGTCGAAAAATGCTCATCTTCACTGGGCAGGGTCTGACGGTTAAGATAGAGAAATTCGGTTCGATAGAGGCCGACATTGGCAGCTCCATGCGAAATAACCGACTCGGTCTCTTCCGGGGTTTCAATGTTGCCGGCCAGGGCAACACGAAAACCATCGGTGGTCTCCGCCGGCAGATCCCGATTTAAAATCAAGTGGGCCTGAAAGGAGTTATACTGTTTCTTCTTCTCCTGATAGGCAGCAAGTTGCTCGCGACCGGGATTGACAATAATTTTCCCTTCAATACCGTCAACCACCAGACGGTCGCCGCCATTGATCTTTTCGGTCGCATATTCGGTACCGACAACGGCCGGAATTTCGAGTGAACGGGCGACAATCGCCGTATGCGAAGTCCGACCACCAAGATCAGTAACGAAAGCACTCACTTTTTGCGGATTGAGCTGCAGGGTATCGGCCGGCGAAAGATCATGAGCGACAACTATAACTCCACGGCTGATTTTATCAATGCTGTCATAATCACTTTTCGTCAAATGGCGTAAAATCCGCTCACTGACATGGGCCACATCGCTTTGCCTCTCGCGCAGATAGGAATCCTGCATCTGTTTGAAAAAAATTATTATTTTCTCACAGTTCAGACTTAAAGCCCACTCCGCATTGATCTTCTTCTCCTTAACCAGAAGCAACGTGTCATCAATCAACATTTTGTCTTTCATCATCAGCAGATGAACATCAAAGATGTAGTTGTGCTGATCGGCAACCTCACTGCCTTTGGCCTTTAAAGTTTTCTCCTTGATCTCTTCAAGTTCTTGTCTAGCGTCGGTAACCGCCTCAAGAAAGCGTTCAGTTTCAAACGCAACCTGATCACTGGAGATCTTTTCTCCCCGAGGTTTTAGTTTTCCGCGATCCAAGAGAAAGGCACGGCCAATCGCGATTCCCGGAGAAGCCCCGACCCCACTGACGACACAGCTTAACATTTGAGCAGTATTATTATTGTCAACCATAATCATCCACCATCCAATTCTCCAAAACCATCTTCAATCAGGTTTCCCAGAGCCGACATAGCCTCTTTTTCATCTTCACCGACAATTTCAACGGTAATGGAGGTATTCTGGGCGGCCGCCAGCATCAAAACCCCCATAATACTTTTACAATTAATCGTAAGTTTCTCTTTGGAAATCATGATTTCCGCAGAGAATGTGCCTGCCAGCTGAACCAGAACCGCCGCCGCCCGAGCATGAAGACCAAGTTTATTGACTATCGTAAATTCTTTTTTAAGCATTTTTATCCTTCATTTAAAGAAAGAACAAGCAAAGCAACACAACCAAGCCTCCGGCCGGGAGAACTTCAAATAAGCGCAGCTGACCTCCGCCACGGCTTTTGCATTGCCGGCCAAGCCAGCCGATCAAAACCAAGAGCAGAAACAGAGGGATCGTGCGGGCCGTAGTCGTCCCTCGTAAGGCAAAAAAATCAACCAGCAGGAAAGCTGTGACCGCCAGAGATGCAGTGGTCACAAACTCCATAATATTCCTAAGCAAAGGCAGGCGCCAGTTGTTAATCGTTTCAATCACCCCGATACCACGATGTAAACCGTGCAAATAGACCGTATAACGTATCCCGAGATGGATAAGATTATAGGCACTAAACAGAAAAACCAGAGCCCAGAGACTTGGCTTCAAAAAAAATATCATCACGGCCAGAGCCGAGACCATCGGTTTGAGTCCATTCCAGAAGAAAGCATCACCTACCGCCCCATAGAGCCCGGCTAAACTCCCACTCAAAGCCAATCCCTGATCACCCATCTCCTCGCCCTGACTCTCCATATGAACCAAAAATCCGAGGATAGCTGCCGCAAAATAGGGGTTGGTATTAAAACAGACCAGGTAACGGCGAGTACGTTGAGCCAGATGTTCAGGATTTTTAGCGTAGAGCTTTTCGAGCAGCGGATAGACGGCGTAAGCCAACCCCAAACACTGCATGCGGGCAAAGTTCCATGAACCCTGCCAACAGAGACTACGCAGAAAAATTCGCTGTTCAAGTTGTAATTTCATAGGCACTAAAGAATCAACAGAAGCATCGAAATGCCGGCAAAAACGGCTAACTGACGTTTTTGATTCATATTGCAAAGCAGGCCGGCAATTCCGGCAGCCGGAAAGAGCAGTAATAAACGGTCAGTCAAGGGCCAGGCCCAAGCCGGCAGCAAGAACAGCAGCAACGGCACCAGCAACAGTGAGCTGACCATCATCAAGCCCAGAGCCCCAGCCGCAGCCCCATAAAATTTTAGCAGACCATGGAGATGAAAGTTGATGGCCGAACTATTTTCACCCGCCAGAAAACGGGTCTCCATCTCATCAATAAGCCGAGCATTCCTGACTCTGACCCAACTATCTAATTTACGGGTAAACGCGGCCCAGGGAAGAACTGTCAGTAAAACCATCAGGGCCAAACTACGATCATTCAACATCGCATTTACGGGCAACCCGCTTAAAGCTGCAGCCGTACCACCGGCCGCCAGGGCGAGCAGGGTATCATCGGTCGGGATATTGCTGCCAACCGGAATTTCGCTTAAAAAATAGAGCTCTAAAGAGGCTCCGAGTAACAGGCCGATCTCCCAATTGCCGGCCAAGGCTCCGGCAAAAGTTGCGGCGATCAGCGGCCTTGATAGCATCCCTTGAAAAACCGCCGTTCGATCAAGTGCCAAAACGGCCCCGAGTAATGAAATCTTGGCCGTCAGCCAGACAAATGGGATGAGATCAAGCCACACAACTCTTACCAGCCTTTACGTTGCAAAAGAGTAAAAACATCGATTGCCGGAGCGGTCGGCACCGGTTGAATGGTAATCCTCAATCCTTGCTTTTGGAGAGCGCGTAAACAGTCAATTTCACTCCGACTAAGTGAGATTGAGTCGGCAACTTGGAGTTTGCCCGTCGCATGATGAATATTACCCAGATTCAATTCAGTCAGGTAAAGCCCCTCGTCAAGAGCCTGAGCTACCGCCTCAAGACCGGCAAAAAGCATGATTGTTAACAGTCCGGGGCCGGAACGCTGCTGCCCCATATAGGTCACAGCCTGACGAACAGAGAGAATTTCGACCCGCAGTTTTGGCGGAACCGCCATCCGTAAAATTTTAGATCGCAGAAGGTTGTCGGGAAGCTGATTATCGGCCACAACAATACGGGTCGCCCGGGTATAGGGAACCCAAGCTGCAACAATCTGTCCATGAATCAGGCGGTCATCAACGCGATAAAGTACGGTTGTCATAGATCCAAAAACTCGGCCGCAGTAAAGATATTTTTGCGACCATATTCCGTGATTTCTGCAGCGATCTCCTTTAACCCCCTCTCTTCATCATCATTGAGACCTCCGGCAAGTTTCAAAAGAATCGGCAAGTTTACACCGGAGACGATTTCAACCTGGCCGGGTTCATAGAGAGCAAGGCTGATATTAGAGGGCGTACCGCCGAACATATCAGTCAGGATAATAACTTTTTTTCCATCTTTGTGAAACTTCTTTATCATCTCGACCAGACGTTTGCGTACCGCCTCAATAT